>NZ_VISW01000019.1:0-118454 GCF_007827635.1 Micromonospora sp. CNZ296 | reverse complement strand
TGATGTGTCCACAACGCACAGACGATCACGCGGTGGCCGTCTCGCGCCCACCCCGGCTTACCAGCAAGATCTCAAACGGCGGCTGCCGTACTAGGGTCCTCGGGAAACTGAGGGGGGCTGGCGGTCCAATACCGGCCAGCCCTACACCTCACCACCACGGTACTGCGGCCGTTGACACGGCACCGACATCCTGGAGCAGGAAGCCGACCGGTGTCCCAGGCGGATCGCCGATCGGGCCGCAGACAAGAATCTCCCGCAACCAGAAGTCCGTGGTGGCGCAACGCTCAGTCCAGCTCGAGAACGAGTGCGCCGACACTGTTGCTGGCAAGGGCTACCGCCTCCACCAGAACCCCACCAAGCAGGAGGTCGCAGACGCCCGGGCCGACACACGCGACAGGGGAGACCCGGACAAGAATCCTGACTATCTGATCGAAGGCCACGTCTTCGATTGCTACTCTCCCACCGCGTCCAAGCCGGTCCGGGGCATCTGGAGCGAGGTCTCCCACAAGGTCGACGAGCAGCAGACGCAGCGGGTGGTGCTGAACCTCCAGGACTGGCGTGGAGACCCCGCGGCCCTGCGCAAGCAGTTCGACGACTGGCCCATACCAGGGCTGAAGGAGCTGGTGGCGGTGACCCCGAGCCGTGAGATCGTGCAGATCGTACGCCGGGACTGAAGGAGGCAGCGCACGATGGCTATCGAGTTCCGACTGACCCTGGCGGGCGACATCCCGCTGGACCGGGTGGCCGAACTCGCCGCTCCCGATGCCACCGAGAAGCCGGCGCTCCCCGGTCACACACGACTGCTCAGCGCCGACCTCTACGAGCAGTGCGGGTACGCGGTCAGCATCACCGCGGGCAGCAACGGCTACTACGACGCCGAGGACGACGACGACTCCCGCTGGGAGTGGGAACCAGACACCTACGTCAACATCGGCTTCCGCATGCGCGCCGACGACACGAGCGACAAGGGGATCCCGACCATGCTCGCGACCATCGCCCGAATTCTGCGCGAGCGGCCCGAGGACGCCGCACTCGTGCAGGACGGCAACTGGCTGCTCTTGACGCGCGTCGACGGCATCCTGCGTAAGCACAACGTGGCCCTTTGGTACGACGAGGCATTCGACGGCGTCCTTCCGGGCGCGTGAAGCAACGCGTGCATCAGAGCGGCTGACGGGGCGATAGCCCCGCCCAGCGGCGAGCGGGACGGTCACGAATTCGTCCGCGACGTGACCGGTGATCTTCCAGCGCGCCCGCCGGGACGGCGCTCGCGCTCCCCGACGGCCTGATCTGACTCTGAGGATGGCCGGATGACCTGCCGTGCTCGGCAACGGATGAAACCGGCCCCTCCCGGGGGCGGGAGGGGCCGGTTTCGTCGTCGGCGCACGGTGCAGTGGCGCGTCGGCTCCTCCGGCCGGTAGCGGGGTTGCTGCCGTTAGGCGGCTCGGTCGTCGCGGGGGATGAGGTCGGCGGCGGCGTCGGCGCTGCCGCGTTCGAGTTCGAGGATGACGCTGGTGTAGGTGTCGGAGGTCAGGCCGATGGTGGAGTGGCCGAGGGTTTCCTGGACCTCCTTCATGTCGGCGCCGCCGTGGCGAAGGTAGGTGGCGGCGCAGTGGCGGAGGTCGTGCAGCCGCACGGGCGGCAGCCCGGCTTTGGCGATGAGGTGGTCGAAGCGGTCG
Source organism: Micromonospora sp. CNZ296 (assembly GCF_007827635.1). Classification (NCBI taxonomy): domain Bacteria; kingdom Bacillati; phylum Actinomycetota; class Actinomycetes; order Micromonosporales; family Micromonosporaceae; genus Micromonospora; species Micromonospora sp. CNZ296. The sequence continues at coordinate 116,778 of NZ_VISW01000019.1, read as the reverse complement.
CTGATGGTCTGGGGGTGCCAGGGCTTGCCGTCGGGGCGGACGAAGAACAGGCCGGTGTCGGGCCAGTCGTCGCCGCTGACGCTCTGCCAGCGGCGTCGCATCTTGAGGTAGGCCCGCAGGACGGCGATGGTCTTGGGGCCGAGGGGAACCATCCGGTCACCGGCGTCACTCTTGACGGGTCGCGTGATGGGTGTGTAGCCGACGGTGGTGATCTGTTCGACGACGGTGAGGTAGCCGGCGTCGAGGTCGACGTCGTGGTCGCGCAGGCCGCACGCCTCCCCGCGGCGCAGGCCGCGGTGCAGGATGAGCAGGAACATCGCGTAGAGGACGATGTCGTGTCGTTCGGTGTAGTCGAGGAACCGCCCGGCCTGTGCGGGCATCCACACCATCACCGGGCTCGGCCGTTTGCCCGTGGCCTGCCAGTGCTCGACTGCCTTGACAGTCCACACCCGCGCCTTGGGTCGCTTGGCCGTGGGTAGTTCGACGCCGAGGGCGGGGTTGGTGGGGATCAGCTTGGCCCGGACGACGGCGTCGTTGAGGGCTTTGCGCAGGGTGGCGTAGAGCCGCTGGGTGCTGGCGGCTTCCATCGGCCGCACGCCTTTGACGCTCGCGCGTATGTCGGGGTCGGTGCTGGCGCGGGCGGCGCGGATGGCGTCCTGCTGGTGGCCGATCGCGGTGAACATGGCCTCGATGTGGGCGGTGCGCAGGTTCTGGATGGGAATCTTACCGAGGTGAGGGACGAGGTACAGGCGGATGTGGTCGGAGTAGCCGCGGACGGTCTTCTCCGCCAGCCCGCGCCGTCCTTGCAGCCAGGCGGTCAGGTATTCGCCGGTGGTGGTGGGCACGGATGCGGGCACGCCGGCGCGGATGCGGGCGGCGACGGTCTCGCGGTCGGGCAGCGGGGTGCCGGGCCGGCAGGCGTGCAGCAGGTCTGCGACTTCGATGGCGAGGTCGTGGTCGCCGTCGGCGAGGTCCAGTAGCGCGCGGGCGTGGCGCAGTTCGGCGGTGGCGGTGTCGCGGCTGTCGAAGCCGGAGCGGCGCAGTTGCCGGCGCGGCTGCGTGAGCCGGATGGGCAGTTCGATCTGGTATCCCCACGCGCCGTGGGTGGGGTGCCAGCCGCCGCCGGGGCGGCGTAATTTCGGGCACCGGCTGCCGAGTCGCTTGCCGGTGTCGGGGTCGGTGCAGGTGCAGCGTTTGGTGAGAGCACCTTCGGGGTTGCGGGCGCGGGTCACGGTTCGGCCTTCCTGTCGACGCCGTTGTGCGGCGGGCGGATGCTGCTGATTTGCCGTTGGTGATCGACGCTTCGCATGCCGCCCGGGGTCAAGTCGCCGGGCGGGGGCTGCAGGCCGAGGGCGGTGAGGATGCCGGCGACGGGCACCTTGTAGCGAGCGCCGACGCGCAGGACGGGCGCGGGGAAGCTGTCGGTGCGGGCGAGTTCGTAGGACAGGGCGCGGCCCAGGCCGAAGACGCGGCCGGCGGTGGGCAGGTCGGTGATCGCGCCGAGGGCGCGGATGCGCTCCTCGGTCCACACCTCGCCACGAGGGTCGCGGGTGTCGGGCGTGGCGCTGTGGTTGGTGTTGCCGCTGTTCACGGACGGGTACTCCTGACTTTTCTTAGACGGTCATTGAGCGAGCTCGACGCGGTTCGGCTGGGTCTGCGCACGGTGATGTCTTGTGGCCGCCGGCGGGAGAAGACGTGGCCGACAGCGGGGAGAACAACTGGCTGCCCGTGGAGAAACAGGTGGCCGTTGACAGGGGGAGCCGTCAGACGTTGCGCGCGCGTGGGGGCCTTGTTGTCTGAGGCGGGTACGGAAACCGGCAGCGGCGACGTCACCCCCGGCTGCCCTCGGTGCGGACTTCGGGTCGTCGGCGGGTCCTGCGCGAGCGTGGCGGCCGAGGGTGGCGGTTCGGACCACATCCGGCGCCTGCCCGCCTCCGCGTTGTCGGGGCGGTGGCGGGCAGGCTGGGGATGAGCAGGGTGGGTGTGGTGGACAGGCTGCTCTGGGGGGTGATTCAGGTGGCCAGCGCCAGGACATGGTTGATCATGTCGGTCCAGGTGACGCCGAGGACGCTGGGGTCGTCGTCGAAGCAGAAGACGAGGTAGGCCATGTCGAACGCCTGGCCGTAGCCGTCGAGGAACGCCCAGCTGGTCGCGGGCCGATCTGCCGCCGCGCGGTGGGGTTGCACGACCAGGCTCCATCGGTCGCCGTGCAGCACGACCGCGACGGGCTCGCCGCGTAGGTTTCGGCCGACCCGCAGGCTGGCGGGCGGCGGTGCGGCGGCAACCTGCGATGCCTCGGCGATGATCGTGGGCGTCTCGGGGATGAGATTCATCGGTGCGACGAAGGCCAGCTCACCGTAATGGCACTGTCGGCCCTGCCGGGCGGCGTCGGTCAGCTCGCTGGCGAGTTGGTCGGCTGCCCGACGTCGGTTACGTTGCGCGGCCGTCAAGGGCGGGGTGGGGATCGTCGCGGGTCGCACGATGACCACCGGGAAGGTCCGTCGATTGCGGCGGCGCGGGCGCGAGGGTGCGCGCCTGCCCGGTGTCGAGGTGGCAGCCGGGTGATGAGGGTAGTTGCTGGACATGGTGTCTCCTTCGTGACCGTGAGATGAGCCGGGCGGGCGGCAGTCGACGGCGTGCCGCCCGCCCGGGCGAGGGTGGTCGGGAAATTGGGTGGAGGCCGGGGAGGAGGGCGTTCAGTTCGGGGCGTGCCACCGCTGGCGGCCGATGTGCGCGGTGCCGTGATCGGCGCGGGGGCGGCTGGGCGTGACCAGCCGGGTGCGGGCGGCCGGGTGGCGACGACGCGCCACCCGGCCGCTCGGAGGCTGGCACCGGACTCCCCGTCTTGGATGTAGGTGACCAGGCGTCGGTAGCCGAGGGCTCGGCTGCCAGGCTGCGGCGTAGAGCAGCGAGTTGGCGTTGCGGGTGCCGTCGGTGGCGACCCTGGTCACCTCGAGGGTCAGGCCGTCGTCGAGCATCCGCGCGATGGGGCGGCCGACGACGGCAACGCCGACCAGGACGTTGTCCTGGCGGGCTGCTCCGATGCTGATTTTGTGGCCGCGTGGCGGCCGGTGATGTCGGTGCCAGTCCTGCACGAACGCGCATGCTTTGCGCGAAGGTGACGGGCACGGCCCGCAGGCTCACCCGCCCTCCTCCCGCGACGTGTCGTCGGGCAGGTACGGGCGCAGCCGGATGATCGTCTCTTCGTGGAATTCGGAGCGCACGTCGACGCCGAGGTAGCGCCGACCGAGGCGGAGCGCGGCGAGTCCGGTCGTTCCGGCGCCGGAGAACGGGTCGAGAACCCGTCCGCCGGGCGGGCAGCCGGCCGCGATCGCCCGCAGCGGCAGGTCGATCGGGAACGGCGCCACGTGCGACCCCCGGTAGGGGCGGGTCGCGATGCGCCACACATCCCCGGGGTTTCGCCCCTTGGGGTGGGCGGCGGTGTGGGCGTGGCCGAGGGGGACGAGGTTGCCCCGACCGGCTCGCGGCTCGGCGCCGGTCTGCTCGGCTGCGTACTTGCCGCTGCCGTAGGCGGTGGCGCCCCGGCGGCGGGCGGTGGCGCCGATCCCGCCCGTGCGGCCCTTGCCTGCCCCGCCGATGATCCGGGTGCCGTCGGCGGCTTCCGGGCGAGCCAGCGGTATTCGGATCGGGTCGAGGTCGAAGTAGTAGGAATGGGACTTGGTGAGCAGGAACACCATCTCGTAGGTGGTGGACAGGCGGTCGCGCACGGACTCGGGCATCGGGTTCGTCTTCGACCAGATGACCGCGTTGCGCAGGAACCATCCGCGCGCCTGCAGCGCGAACGCCACCCTCCAGGGCACGCCGATCAGGTTCTTCGCCGGCAACGGCGAGCCGTTGCGGACCGCGGGCAGCTGGCGGGTGCCGGTGATGCCGCTGCGGGTGTCGTACGCGCGGCGGCTGCCGCCGGTGTAGCTGTCGCCGAGGTTGAGCCACAGCGTTCCGGCCGGGTCGAGTACTCGCATTGCCTCGTCGAACACGGCCGCGAGGCGGTCGACGTACTCGTTCACCGTCGGTTCGAGCCCGTACTGCGGGTCGACCCACGTCGCGCCGCACCGGCCGCAGGACGCCCCGTCGACCCGCCGTGGCGCCGGTAGCGGGTGGTGGCAGGCGGGGTGGCCGCCGTGCCACCTGCCGGTGCCGTAGTCGCGCAGCGACCAGAACGGCGGGCTGGTGACGATGGAGTCGACGCTGGCGTCGGGCATCGCGGCGAGCACCTGGCGGGCGTCGCCGAGATACAGCTCGACCGGGCCGAGCCGCCGGTACCGGTAGTGCTCCAGCGCGGTGGCATCAGTCATGCCGCACCGTCCATCGGTGTGGGCACAGCAGCAGCCGCAGCGCGACGGCTGCCTGTTGGGGGACGACGCCGTTGCCGAGGACCCGCAGCGCGGCGGTGCGCGGCACCGCGAGCGTCGGGTCGGTCACGTGGCCGGTGTCCAGGCCCATCAGCCATTCCACGAACGGCGGCGCGAGGACCGGTTTGCCGTGCCGCCCCGGTTGGGTCGGCTCCGGCGCCGGTCGGCCGAGCAGCAGCTCCCACCGGGCCACCGCCGCGGCGTACACCCCCCACCGGTCGGCGTCGGGCTGGCCCAGCCCGGCCACGGTGGTGCGCAGGTCCGCGCCACCGTCACCGTGCCTGCCTGGTCCGTGTGCGTCGGAGGCGCGCGGAGTAGGCAGCGTCCGGACGGGGACCTGCACGGCTGCTGACGGCAGGGTGAGGTCGCCGTGCGACCCGCGTTGCCCGGGGCAGCCCTTGGTGCCGTCGGTTGCCCTGGGGGTGGGCAGCAGCACCTGCGACAGCGGGGGTCGCCATCCGGTGCCGGCCCGCCGGCCTGGGGTGCCGGTGTCGCTGGCTCTCGGCGTCGGCAGCAACCGCGCCGCGTCGGTCAGTGTCCGGCCCGCGTGCCGGGTGGGCGTGGTGCGTGCGGCGGTGGCGTTCGCCGAGGGACGGCTGTCGGCCACTGTCGGCGTCGGCAGCAACCGTGAGGCGATGCCGGCCAGGGACGGCCGGCGGGCCGCCTCCGCTGAGGGGGACATGTTCGCCCCGTGGGCCACTTCGGTCGGCGTCGGCATTAGGCCGTGGCGGGTGCCGGTCGGCTCGACCAGGTCCGGCAGGCCGTACGGGTGGCCGGGGCCCTTGCCGTCACGGGCGCACGGTGTCGGCAACGTCGGCACCCCCTGCCAGTCGTTCGGTAGGGGTGGCCAGCAGGAACAGCCGATCTCTGCGGTGGGCGGCGCCGACCTCGGATGCGCGTAGGCATAGCCAGCTCGTGTCGTACCCGATCGCGGCCAAGTCGGCGTGGACGACGTCGAGTCCTCGCCGCAGGAGGGCGGCGACGTTCTCCACGAAGAGCAGCCGCGGTCGAAGGACGCGAACGGCTGTGGCGACATGGTTCCAGACGCTTGAGTGCTCGCCGGTGATGCCGGCGCGTTTTCCGGCGTTGCTGATGTCCTGACAAGGAAACCCGGCGGTGAGCACGTCGACCGGCTCGACGCGGGTCCAGTCGACGGTGCGGATGTCGCCGAGGTTGGCGACGTGCGGCCAGTGATGGGCGAGGACGGCGGCGGCGTGCCGGTCGGTCTCGGCGTACCAGGCGAGCCGGCCGCCGAGCACCAGCTCGACGGCCATGTCAAGCCCGCCGTAGCCGGTGCAGACCGATCCGATGCGCGGGGAGGTGGTCTGCGCAATGCTCACGCCACCTCCCCGCGCCCGGGGCCGGCTGTCGCCGGCTCGTCGTGGGGGCAGGTCCACGGCCCACAACCAGGGGCATCCGCCGGTTGTGGGCGCGGGCGCAGGACCACCTTGTCGAGCGGCACCCGCTGCCGGTGCAGGAAGAACTGCCCGCGCAGCGGGTGCCCGTCCGCGTTGGCCCGCGCGGAGCCGTTGCGGATGGCGCGGTCGAAGGCGACCGCGTCGGCCCACTCCTGCGGGCTGTGCTCGCGCAGGGCGAGCCAGAAGCCGTCGTCGTGAAACGGGCAGCCCACGCACGACGACTTCGGGGTGTCGGCGAGACCGTGCTCGGCCAGGAAGCGCAGGCAGTCGGTGCGCCGCCAGCCCAGGTCGAGCAGCGGGTGCACGTTGCGCATGTAGGCGACGTCGGAGTCACGGGCCCGGCCGATCTCGTCGACGCTGATCCCGATCGCGACCTCCGCCCAAACCCCGGCCGGCACTCGCCTCGGGTGCGGGTGGCCCAGCCGGCGCCGCACCTCCGCCTTGATTGGTTTGATCTTGTACTCGCCGGTGCATTGCCGGCGGGCCATGCCCCGCTCCCCGTTGGGTCCCAGGGTGAAAAGGGGCATGGAGACGAACCTGTGGCCTGGGTCGAGCGCTTCAGCCCGGATGTCACCGGTGCTGACGCGCACGACCTCGATTCCGGCCTGCTGCGCGATGCCGGTCAGGCGGTCCAGATGCCGGTAGACTGCTGCCGGCTCCCAGCCGGTGTCGGCGAAGATCGCCGCGTCGAACCCGGGGATCGTGCCCTGGGCAGCGAGCAGCAGGAGAGTGGAGCTCTGCACGCCGGCGCCCAGGGACAGGTAGCGGTGGGTGGGTGCGCTCATGCGACCACCCCGGTTCCGTCCTGCGGCGGCGCCGCCTTGGCGAAGATCAGGACGTCCTCGTGCGCGATGAGGTGCATCGGCACCCCGGACGAGCGGGCCTTGCGGACCTGCTGGAGCTGGAAGAACGACGGGCGGGCGACGAGCTGCCCGTCGCGGACCGCGGCGAGGAGGGCGACGCACCGCTCGGTCGGCACGAGCCCGGCGCGCAGCCCGGCAGCGATGACGGCGCTGGGCAGGTCGACCAGCTCGCCGCGCTTGCGCCACGGCCTGGCGGTGACCACGACGACGCCGCCGGGTCGCAGCAGGGTCGCGCAGCCGGACAGGATCTGGGCGAAGCCGTCGGCGAGGCCGGTCAGGTCGCGGTAGGCGAGGTTGCCCTTGTCCTCGCCGTAGCGGTCGTCGTACTTGACGACCCCGTGCTCGCCGGGCCGGACGAGGCCGTGGACGGTCGGCCCGTACGGCGGCGAGGTGACCACGAGCGCCACCTGCCCGGTGAGGGCCTTCGGCACCAGGGACATCAGCCGGGTCGCGTCGCCGCGGATGACCGACGCGCGTCCGGTGGCGCCCTGGTCGTGGGCGTGGCGGATGTTGGCGTCGGCGATGTTCGACCATCGCGGCTCGTACTCGATGCCGAAGGCGTCGCGTCCGGCGTGGACGGCCTCGACCAAGGTGGTGCCGATGCCGCACATCGGATCCAGGACCAGATCGCCGGGCTGGGTGTAGGCGCCGATCGCGTGCGCGGCGATCGCGGGCAGCATCCGGGCGGGATGCTTGACCGATTCCGGCACGTACCGGCCGCGCCGCTGCACGGGGCCGGTCGACTGGGCGGTGGCCCAGACGGACAGGCCGTCGGCCTCGGCGCGGTGGTGGCCTTCGTAGTCGCGGTGCCGGCCCGGGTAGTCCTCGCTGGCTGCGGAGCTGGTGGTGTCCGGCTCGTTCGGGCCGGATCGTCCGGTGGCGGTGTGCTCAGGCACGGCGCTCACCGCCGTCGCGGTCACGGCGCCGTCCCGACCCGGCCGCGGGAGCCGGGTGCGGGGTGAAGACCATCAGGTCGGCGTGCACCCGCAGGTGGGCGACCAACCACTGCTCGGGGTTGGCATGGGCCAGGGTGAGCAGTTCCTCGTCGGCGACGTGGTAGACGAACTGGTCGCCGTCGGTGTCGGCCTCGACGGCGACGATGTGCTGCAGGTAGCCCAGTCCGGCCCGGCTGGCGGCGGCCACGAGCGGCCCGAAGTCCTCCGGCGTGGGCTGCGTGCCGGCGGGCACGCCGACGACGAGAACGAGGCACCCGCCGGGGCGCAGCAGCCGCGCGCAGGCGGCCAGCAGCCAGGCGAGGCGGATCCGGGCGGTTGTGTCGGCCTCGTGCAGCGGCCAGGTGGCGACCACCAGGCTGGTGGCCGCGTCCAGCGGTCCGTCGTCGGGCGGCCGGACGACTGCGGCGTCGGTGCCGGGCAGGTCGGGGTCGGTGAGGTCGTCGCCGAACCAGTCGAGCAGCTCGGGCGGGTCCTGCGCGTCGCCGGCCTCCGGCTCGCCGGGCGCGGTGAGTGGGTCGGTTGCGGTCGTGGGCGCCGGCTGGCCGGTGGTGGCGGGTCCGATGACCAGGGTGGAGCTGTCGGTGAACCAGGCGCGGTGGTGCTGGCGCCCGCCTCGGGCGCAGACCGGCGCCAGGGCGTGGTCGGTGGTGAGGTCGACGACCGCCTCCCCGGGCCGGCTGTACGCGGCGACGAGGCGGTAGGCCAGACGGGTGGGCAGGCTGGTGTGGGTTTCGGCGTCGGTACGGGCCGTGCGCCAGACCGTGATCGGCACCGGCGGATCGCCGGCGACCAGGTCGATGAGAGTGTGCTCGGCCGGCTCGGTGTGGCCGGCCTGGTGCTGCGGGTGCGGCGTGTGCTCGCTCATGTGCTGTCGGCTCCGCGCCGCGCCGTGAAGCGCTGACACCCCCAAACCGGGTTTTGTGAGCCCCTGCGAACACTTGCCGAACCCACAAGCACTCACAACGCGCGACCCGCCATCAGCTTGTCCTGATTTCCGTCACGTTGTCTGTCGCTCGCGACGGGACGAGCCGTCGGCAGCCACCCGACCGCGACGCCGCCCGGCTTCACGCCGGGCACCTTCTGTCAGTGACGCTGTGTCACTGACAGAAGCGATGACGGGCGCCGACGCCAGCGCGGAGAACGCTTCGGACGTCGACGTGGACAAGCGCTGTGACCAGCACTGTGAGACGCGTCGGGCGTCGCGTGCCGGCGGCGATGTCATCGACGCGGCGTCGCCTGTCACAGGGTTCGAGATGTCCAGCGGTGACAGCGCACCTGCGACTGTCACGGGCACTGCCGAGCCCGCGCGGGTCGTCGGTGACAGGGCCGTGACAGTGGCGCTGTGAGGCGACTGGATTGTCACAAGGGACCTTGCGCGCTGCCTGTGAGGTCGTGGACGCCGTGTCACGAGCTCGCGGCGCGCGCCTGTGCCACCGCCTGCGAACAGCGCGGTAACAGGCTCTGTCAGGGTGTCACAGGGCAGGTCAACCGGCCTTTGTCAGACTCTCGGCCAACGATCAGCGGCGATGGAACGTCGTGCGCAGGGGCCACTGACAGCTGGCCGGGCCGACGGCGGTGATCGGCGCTCTGAGCAGCTCTGTCAGTTCCTTGTGAGCCGTCTGTGGCGCAATCGATGCCGCCGGTCGCCATGACATCGCGGCGACGGCATCCCATCCCTGCGGTGTCACAGGAGTGTTGACATGAGCGTGTCCGACGCTACGAACTGGCCGACTTCCGCCCTCGACGCGGCGGAGACCGCCTTCGCCGCGCTGACCTGCGAGCCCGCGCCGCTGGTCCTCGACTGCACGGCGTTCTTCTCCGACACGAAGCTCCCGCAGCCGGTGATGCCGCTGCCGGCGTTGCGCGACTGGCTGCTGCGCCACCCCCGCGCCTACACGGCGCGTGACGAGGTGTGGCGGGAGCTGATCCGCCGCGCGCGCCTCGACGGGCCGCACTGGGTCGTCGCCGCGGTCGGCATGGCGCTGCCGGCGCTGCAGCAGTACGCGGGCCAGCTGTGCGAGGGCTACGACGGCGACCCGGCGGATATCGACGCCGAGATCCTGACCGGGTTCCTGGCCGCGATACGCGACCGGGCGGACCTGACCAAACCCGCGCCGTACGCGAGCCTGTGCAAGGCGGCGTGGCGAGCCGGACGGGACCTGCGGCTGCAGCAGCAGGAGTACCTGCCGGTGGAGGACATCGAGCACATCGCCCCCGGTCCCCGCACCCCCCGGGTGCCGTACGGGCATCCGGACCTGCTGGTCCGCCGTGCGGTGACCCTCGGGATCATCGACCCCGAGGACGAGCAGGCCTACATCGACGTGCGCCTCGGGCGCCGGGCGATCGAGCCCATCGCCGCGAGGAACGGCGTCAGCGTCGACGCCCTGCGCATGCGGCTGTCACGCATCGACAGCCGCCTCGCCGAGGCCCTCGCCGACGGGCTCTTGACCGGGATCGCGTCGCCGGAGACCACGGCGCGACTGCGGCAGCGGGCCGAGCAGCGCGGCCGGCGCCGGGCCGGACGTGCCGCCGCCGCCCGCCGCGAAGCCGCGCGGCAGCACACTGCGGCAGCCGCCTGACAGGCAACCGGCAAGGCTGTGGCCCGACGTGCGACGTCGGGCCACAGCCGTTTCCGCGTGCCGAGCGCCCGTTCCCAGCGAAGCGTGCAGGCGGCAGCGCGCTGCGCCGGTGGCAGATTGGCGCGGAGTACCAGGGCAGGATCGCCAGTCGACCTGCCCCGTCGTCACCCTCTGCGGCGCGGGTGCCGCTCGGCCGTCTGTTCTGCTTCCGCGGCCAGGACCTGTCCGACGTCGTCCTGAGCGCCGGATCGGCGCGCACACAAGCGGGCCTTGTCAAGAGCTGTGAGCCCCGGCGGCACTCACACAACCCACACGCGGCCGGTTCCGCTCCGGCTGTGAGTCCTCGCCCGCAGACCGCGTTGCCGACGGTGGAACAAGCCCTGACCTGCTGTGTGAGCCCTACCCGGACCTGTGCGAGGGCGGCAAGTGTTCGCCAGGGCTCACAAATCCCGGTTTGGGGGTGCGGGACTTTCGACGAGCTGCACCGCTCGCCGGTCCCGCCCGCCGCCGGGCGATGCGAGGAGCCGCGATCCGCGCGCCTCGGGTGCCGCGCCACGTTGATGCGCTGACACCACATTGATGACCGCAACCCACCCCTGAGGGAGGACGAGCTCCTCCCGGGGCTCACGCGGTTCGCGCGCTTCTCGCCTGCGCCCGGCGGCGGTCCCAACGGACCGCTTCGAGCAATCGCCGCCCCCGGTCACACCCTGTTCGTGGCCGGGGCGCGGCGGGAGGTGAACCGCAATGTCCCGCACCCCACACCGCACTCTCCGAATCCCGCGAGCCGTTCGTCTCGCACTCCGCGCCGCCGTACCGCTGGCCGGCGCCGGCCTGTCGCTCGCCGTCCCGGCCTCCGCGTACGCCGACCCGGGCGGCGCCGCCTACCTGGCGGCGAACTCGCTGCCGGTCGTGATCGCCAACCTGCAGAACTGGGTCATGGGCATCCTGGCCGCCATCGCCACCCTCTTCCTCGTCCTGGCCGGCGTGTACTGGGCCACCGCCGGTGGTGACCCGTCGCAGGTCGAAAAAGCCAAACTCGCCCTGCGCAACGCGCTGATCGGCTACGGCCTGGCCGTCCTCGCGCCGATCCTGCTGCAGGTCATCCAGGGCATCGTCGGGGGCTGACCGTCATGGGATGGGTCCTCGACCAGGCTCTTGACTGGCTCACCACGGCGATCCTGGCCTGCCTCAACGCGATCTTCGACCTCATCACCGGCATCCTGCTCACCACACCGAAGGTCACCGGGCTGCCGCAGGTGCAGGCGCTCACCGGCCGGTCGGTCTGGATCGTGGACACCGTCTTCGTGTTGGCGTTCGTCGCCGCCGGCGTGCTCGTCATGGTCGCCGGCGGCGGCGAACAGTCCCGCTACACGGTCAAGGACCTCCTGCCGAGACTGGTCGTCGGGTTCACCGCCGCGCACTTCTCCCAGTTGGCCTGCGACCAGCTCATCGATCTCGCCAACGCCCTGACCGCGGCGATCAGCGAGGGCGGCTACGACGGCGACGGCGCGTTCACCGCGATCCGCAGCCACCTCGCGGCGGCGCAGGACCGCACCGTCCCGCTGCTGTTCCTGGTCCTGATCCTCATCATCACCGTCCTGGTCGTGACGGCCGCGTTCCAGCTGATCGGCCGGTTCGTGGTGCTGCTGGTGATGACGAGCATCGCGCCGCTGGCGCTGGCCTGCCACGCGCTGCCGCAGACCGACGGCCTCGCCCGGCTGTGGTGGCGCTCCTACGGCGGATGCCTGGCGATACCCGTGGCGCAGGCGTTCTTCCTCACCGCGGGCGAGCAGACACTGCTCGACCCGGCGACCATGCTGCCCGTGTTCGGCCTGCCCGTCGACCCGGGCGGCACGCTGAACCTCCTGGTCGTGGTGGTGCTGCTCTGGACCACCGTCAAGATCCCCGGGCTGATGGCCCGCTGGGCGGGCCAGACCGGACGCGGGACGAGCACCATGCTCGGCGCGGTCGTGCGCGTCGTCGTGGTGCAGCAGATCGCCCGCACCATCCCGGGCCTGAACACCCTTCGGAGGACCATCAGATGACCAGACCCGAGCCCGAAGCGCCGATGAGGGCACGGATGCCCGCCGACGTCGACGCCCCCGACAAGGTCGCCTACGGCCTGACGTTCCACCAGCTGGCGATCGTCGCCGCCGGCGCGCTCTGCTTCTACGCCGCGTGGCGCGCCCTGCACGACGTCGTGCCGGCGCCGGTCCTCATCGGCGCGGGCGTGGTGCTCGGCGGGCTGGTCACCGGCCTGGCTCTGGGCCGCCGCGACGGCCTGTCCATGGATGTGTGGCTGCTGCACGCCATCGGCCACACCCGCACCCCCCGATCGCTGTCCACCGCCACCTCCGCCGCCGCCGGCGCACCGCCGGACTGGATCGAGACCCCCAAAACCGGCCGAGTACCGCTACCGGCGCCGCTGCGGCTGCCCGCCGACGCCATCGACGACGACGGCGAGGTCAGCCTCGGCGGCGCCCGGGCGGCGATCGTCGGCACCACCACCGTGAACCTCGCGCTGCGCACCCCCGTCGAGCAGACGGCGCTGATCGACAGCTGGGGTCGGTGGCTCAACAGCCTCTCGACGCCGACGCAGATCGTCGTGTCCGCGCAACCGGTCGACCTGGCCTCCCACAGCCGGGCCCTCGCCGCCGCCGCGCACGCCCAGCCGCACCCGCAACTGCGAGCGGCCTGCGCCGATCACGCCGAGTTCCTCGGCGACCTGGCCGCCCGCCGCGACCCGCTGCGCCGGCAGGTCCTCATCGTCACGCGCACCGCCGCAGGCGAGCACGGACAGCACGCCGCGCGGCGGCGCGCCGACGACACCGTCCGCGCACTGTCCGGCCTCGGAGTGACCCCGCGGGTGCTGGACGGCCCGGCGGTCACCGCCGCCCTAGCCTCCGCCGCCGACCCGTACCGGCCGCCGCGTCCCGGCGGCCTGGCCGCACCCGACGCCGTCATCACCGCCGCCGCACCCACCCGCACCCGCACCAGGAGGAAGAAGTCATGATCAGGAAGAGACGGTCCGGCGGCGACAGCGCACAGTCCCAGCGGGGCTCGCTGGCGTCGGCGGTCGCGCCAGCCACCGTCGAGGTCACGCCCCGGTGGCTGCGCGTGGGCGACGGCTACGCCGCCACCCTGGTGGTGACGGGCTACCCGGCCGAGGTGGGACCTGCGTGGCTGGAGCCGCTGCTGTCCTGGCCGGGCCGCCTCGACCTCGCGGTGCACATCGAGCCGCTGCCGGCGCCGATCGCCGCGTCCCGGCTGCGCAGACAGCGCGCACGGCTGGAGTCGTCGCGGCGGGCCGACTCCGAGCGCGGCAAGCTGGCCGACCCCTACGTCGACGCAGCAGCGCACGACGCCGGTGACCTGGCCGAGCGGCTGGCTCGAGGCGCGGCGAAGCTGTTCCGCGTCGGCCTGTACCTGACCGTGCACGCCCGCACCGAAGACGAACTGATGCAGGCGTGCGCGCAGGTCCGGGCCGCCGCCGCGTCGACCCTGTTGGAGGTGCAGCCCGCGACCTGGCGGCAGCTTCCCGGCTGGACGACCACCCTGCCCCTGGCGACGGACGGGCTGCGGATGCTGCGCACCATGGACACCCAGGCCCTCGCCGCCGCCTTTCCGTTGTCGAGCCCGGACCTGCCCGCGCCGCTGCCCGGCGACCCGCCGGCCACCGGCGGCGTCCTCTACGGTGTCAACCCCGCCAGTTCGGGGATCGTCTGGTGGGACCGCTGGGCGCAGGAAAACCACAACTCGGTCGTCCTGGCCCGCTCCGGGGCCGGGAAGTCGTACTTCGTGAAGCTGGAGGTCCTGCGCAACCTCTACCAGGGTGTGCAGGTCGCGGTGGTGGACCCCGAGGACGAGTACCTGCGCCTGGCCGACGCGGTCGGCGGCAGCATCGTCCGGTTGGGCCTGCCCGGTGTGAAGATCAACCCCCTGGACCTGCCGGTCGGCGACCGGCGTCCCGACACGCTGACCCGCCGCGGGCTGTTCCTGCACACCCTCATCAGCGTGCTGCTCGGCCATCAGCCGCCACCGGCGGAACGCGCCGCGTTGGACCGGGCGATCCTCGCCGTCTACCGGGCCGCCGGGATCACCGCGGACCCGGCCACCCATCACCGGCCCGCGCCGCTGCTGCGCGACCTCACCGCGACGCTGCGCGCCGACGACGACCCGGCCGCCGCGACGCTGGCCGCCCGGCTCGCGCCGTGGGTGCAGGGCAGCTTCGCCGACCTGTTCGACGCACCGACCACCCAGGCCCCGGTCGGACACCTGGTCGTGTGGTCGCTGCGGCACCTGCCCGATGAACTGCGCACCGTCGGCACCCTGCTCGCCCTCGACGCGATCTGGCGCACGGTCGACGCCCCGCACCGCCCGTCACGGCGGAGGCTCGTGGTGGTCGACGAGGCGTGGCTGCTGATGCGCGACGGCGAGGGCGCCCGCTTCCTGTTCCGCATGTCGAAGGCGGCACGCAAGCGCAACGCCGGGCTGACCGTCATCACCCAGGACGCCGCCGACGTGCTGGGCACCGACCTCGGCCAGGCCGTGGTGTCCAACGCCGCCACGCAGGTGCTGCTGCGGCAGGCGCCGCAGGCCATCGACGCCGTCGGCGAGGCGTTCGGGCTCACCGACGGCGAGCGGCGGCTGCTGCTGGCGGCCCGCCGCGGCCACGGCTTGTTGATCTCCGGGGTGAGCAGGACCAGCTTCGAGTCGATCTCCTCCGATGCCGAGCACGCCCTGTGCACCACCGACCCGGCCGAGCTGGACGACCTCGACGAGGAGGAGGACGACCTGTGACACCACCGACCGAAGCCTTCAGAGCAGTGCTCCTGTCACCGGCGCCCGGCCCCACCATCGGCCCGGGCGCCGATCCTATCCCGCCCCCCACCGGACCCGCGTCGGCGCTGGTCGACGCCGCCGTGTGGGCCACACAGCGGCCGTGGCTGGCGGCTGTCGCCGCCGCTCTGCTGATCGCGTGGATCGCGGCCCGCAACCTGGTCGAGATGTGGCGGCACCGCCACCACGCCCGCGGCGCGCGGCTGGTGACGATCGCGCCGCCGCCGGAGGTCGATCCGCACAGCGCGCCAGCGTTGTGGGCGAACCTGGCCGGCGTGCTGACCCCGTCGCGGCGGCGGCGCCTGCTCCACGGCGCCCCGCACGTCGTGTGGCAGTACACGTGGACCGGCCGGCAACTGCTCATCTCGATCTGGGTGCCCGGCAGCGTTCCGCCCGGTGCGGTCGAGGCCGCGGTGCGGGCGGCGTGGCCCGGCGCGGCCACCACCACCGACGACAGCCCGCCACCGCCCATTCCCCTGGACGCGCGTCCCGCGGCGGGTGGGCACCTGCTGCCCGTGTACGCGGAGTGGCTGCCGCTGGCCACCGACCACGACACCGACCCGCTGCGCCCGCTGATGGCGGCCGGCGCGCAGCTCACACCCGGCGAGCACGCGTGCGTGCAGATCCTCGCCCGCCCGGCCACCCCCCGGCGGGCGGCGCGGGCCCGCCGCGCGGCCGGGCGGCTGCGGGCCGGCAAGAGCGCCGTGCCGGCGATCAACCCGGCTGCGCCGGTGCTGTGGCTGCTGGAGGCGTTCCTGGCCGGCAGCGGCGGCACCGGCCGCACCGCGGCGCCCGCCGCCCGTCGGGATCCCACCGTCGACCGCGACGTCCGGGCGATCCTGGATAAGACAGCGCACCCGCTGTGGCAGACCGGCATCCGGTACGCGGTCGCCAGCACCAGCCGGCGGCCCGGCGCCGACCCGCGGGGCCGGCTGCGGGGCATCGCGGACACGATCGCCTCGGCGTTCGCCATCCACACCGGCCGCAACCGGCTCACCCACCGCGCCCGCATGCCCGCCGCGGTGGCTGTGCTGGCCGCCCGCCGGCTCGGCCCCGGATTCCTGACCTCCGCCCCGGAACTCGCCGCGCTGGCCGCCCTGCCACAAGATCTCGCCGTGCCCGGCCTCGACCGCGCGCGGGCCGCGTCGATGCCGGCGCCGGTCGCCGTCCCCGGCGGCGGGCGTGGGGTGAAGATGCTCGGCGACGCCGAAATCGGCGGCCACAGCGTGGGGCTGTCGGTGCCGGACGCGAGGTATCACATGCATGTGATCGGCTCCACGGGCTCCGGCAAGACCACCCTGCTGGTGAACATGGCCCTCGACGACATCAAGGCCGGCCGCGGCACCGTCGTCATCGACCCGCACGGCGACCTCGTCCTGGACATCCTCGACCGGCTCCCCGCCACCGTCGCCGACCGCGTCGTGCTGTTCGACCCGGACCAGGAGAATCCACCGACGCTGAATCCGCTTGAGGGTGACGACCCCGACCTGGTGGTCGACAACCTGGTGTCGATCTTCGGCAACATCTTCGCCAAGGCGTGGGGACCGCGGATGGACGACGTCATGCGGGTGGCCTGCCTGACCCTGCTGCGCCACAACAACGTGACCCTGCAGCACATCCCCCCGCTGCTCAACAGCCCCCAGTTCCGCTCGGCGATGACGGTGGACCTCGACGACCCGGCCGGGCTCAGCGGCTTCTGGCAGTGGTACGACAGCCTCAACGACAGCCTGCGCTCGCAGGTCATCGGGCCGGTCCTCGCCCGGTTGCGCGCGTTCCTGCTGCGCGACTTCGTCAAGCGCACCATGCGCTACCCCCGCTCGAGCTTCGACATGGGCCGCGTGCTCGACGGCGGGGTGCTGCTCGTCCGCATTCCCAAGGGGGTGCTGGGTGAGGACACCAGCCGGCTGCTTGGCTCCCTCGTCCTTGCGCAGGTGTGGCAGGCCGCCACCGCCCGCGCCGGCGTCGCTCCCGACCGGCGCCGCGACGCCAGCCTCATCATCGACGAGGCCCAGAACTTCCTGACCTTGGCCAACAGCCTGGACACGATGCTCGCCGAGGCCCGCAAGTACCGGCTGTCGCTCGTGCTCGCCCACCAGGACCTGGCCCAGTTTCCCCGCGACCTCCTGGCAGCGGCGTCGGCCAACGCCCGCAACAAGGTGTACTTCACCGTGGCGCCGGAGGACGCCAGGCAGCTCGCCCGGCACACCCTGCCGGAACTGGGCGAGCACGACCTGGCCCACCTCGACGCGTACACCGCCGCCGCGCGCCTCGTGGTCAACGGACGGCAGACGCCCGCGTTCACCATGAAGACCCGGCCTCCGAGGCCGGTAGTCGGCGAGGCGACCGCCATCCGCCAGGCCGCCGCCGCGGCGGTACCGAGCCAGGACACCAGCGCCGTCGACGACCTCGTCGAACGGCTCAGCCGCAAGCCCGACGACAAGCGGCGCTCCCGTCCGAAGGGCGACCGCAGCTGAGGAGTCTGTCAGGCGGTGGCGTCGCCCGGGTCGCGCACCGGCTCGCCAGCGGGATCGTCACCGGTGACCGTCGGACATCCGCAGCACAGTGTTGACCTGGGCTGTCAGTGCCGCACACGCCCCTGACAGGCCCTCCGCACCGACCTCCCCCTGCCCAGACACCCCTCCCGATCGGGAGGGGAGCCCCATCCTGCCTAGGAGCAAACGTCGTGTACTCCCGTGTTCCTCCTGCCTCCAGCAGCCCGGATCCGCTCGCGGTGTTCGGTCGCATCGTCCCCCGCGACCACGCCCTCCTCGGGCTGCTCGCCGAGCACTACCTGCTGTCCACCGACCAGATCACCAACGCCTTCTTCGACACCCGGCGCACCGCCCAACGGCGGCTGACGATCCTGCACCGCCTCGACGTGCTGCACCGCTTCGGCCGCAGCGGCGCCCACGGCCGGTACGGATCACTGCTCTACACCCTCGGACCCGTCGGACTGCAACTGCACCCGACGACCTACCACGACCCGAACGGGCTCGGCGGCAAGGCGCCCCGCAGCTCCCTGGAGCGGGCCAAGCGGATCGCCGCCAGCGGCCAGGTCAACCACCTGCTCGGCGTCAACCAGTTCTTCACCGACCTCATCGCCACCGCCCGCCACACGCCCGACGCCCTACTGTCGCGCTGGTGGTCCGAGCAGCACGCCACCACCGTCTACGCCCAGGCCGGCATCCGCCCCGACGGGCACGGCGTGTGGACCGTCGGCGGCACCTCGACCGGCTTCTTCCTCGAGCACGACAACGACACCGAGAACCTCGCCCGGGTCGTGGCCAAGCTGCGCGGATACGAACGCCTCACCACCTTCGGCCCCCGCTACCCCGTGCTGTTCTGGGTCCCCAGCCACCGCCGCGAGGCCAGCCTGCTCGGGGTGCTCGCAGGGCTGCGCACCGCCAGCCCGATCGCGACCGCCGTCCACGGCCCGGACCCGGCGGGTCGGGTCTGGACCCTCGTCTCAGACCCCACCCACCGGCGGTACCTGCACGAGCTGCCCTGCGACCACGGACCCGACACGGTCACCAACCCGCAGCGCTTCGACGACCTGTAGGGCTCACACCGCAGGCCAGCGGGCGGCGGACAGGCCAGCCTCGGCACCTGCGCACAGGTCCACCACCGTCCGCGTCTGTCAGCAAACAAGACCGTCTGTGAGAGCCGGAAGGTCTCACAGCGTCCGCGCCGACGACGGCCCACAGCGGGCCGGAACGTCTCACAGTGCAGGTCAGCCCCGCTTTTCGGCGATCATTTCGTCGGATGGGCCTGACAGAACAGGCCGCTACCGTTCACGGCACCAACACCACCTCATATATCTCCACCCCGGTCCGGTCCCACCTCGGAACCACCGCCGCACCCACCCGGTGCGCCACGCCCACCCGCCCCACCCGGGGCCGGTCGGCGCCGCGCCGCGCGGCGACCCCAGGTCGCACCGCACCAACCCGCACCACACCTCACCCGCAACCGACCCACGCACCCAGTGGGCCGGTCATCTCCGCGCGCCCTGACGCGCCCACCCCACAAGGAGGACCACGCAATGGCCAAGAACCCGACCCGCAAGGTCACCGAGCCTGCTGTCACACCGGCGGCGACGATCCGCACCATGATCGTCTGCGTGCCAGGCGACCTGCCCCGCGAGTCCCTGACCGCACACCAGCTCGACCGCAACTTCGGCGTGCAGGGCACGCTGTCGCCCCGCTTCTGGGCCAGCCCCGCCCTGCACCTGTGGCAGCGCAGCCAGATGTTCGGACTGCGCAAGGGCCGTCCGGCCTACTGCGCCGGCGGACCGGCGCGACTGCTCGACCTGACCGGCATACGCCAAGCCGCCGGCGTGGGAGCGGGCATCCGCCACCACCTGTTCAACCGGGTCGTGCACGGCACCCGCAACGCCACTCCGTGGCACGTCTACGAGGCCCGCCACCTGGCGGACCCACAGGAGTACCCGCGGGACAAGGCCGTCGCGGACTTCACCAACCAGCCCCGGGTCAACGCGATCCGCATGCACAACGCCGCCACCTACGGCGCCGGGCAGATCGCCCTCAACGAACTGGAGATGTACCAGGCCGGCTGCATGGCCTACCAGCACCACAGCGCCCTGACCGCCCTCGCGGGCGACGCGCTGATCACCGCCAACGGAGCCAGGCTCGCCCCGGCCAGCGACGCCATGGCCGACCGGGTGACCTACCTCGACCAGGCCAACCGCCTGCTCGCCGCCATCGACCCCGACCAGCGACTGCTCGCGGTCGCGCTCTGACCCCTCCGGACAGGAAGGAGACACCCCCTGATGGGCCGCGTCATGTTCCTGCTCGACGAGGTCGAGCACCTCGCCGACGCCTGCGTCCGCGCCCAGCGCCGCAGCACGGCGAACCGCGAGGCACCCCACCCGGCGCCACCGGCGCTGCGCGTAATGCACGACGAGTTCCACCAGATCTATCTGACCGGCGCCAGTACCTACACGGGCGACAGTCACCGCCTGCGTCCCGTCACTTCCAGCCTCGCTGGCTGGCGGGAGACACCGGTGCTCGCCGGAGAGCTCACCGGCAGGCGCTACCGACGGCTGCACCCGGGCCGTCTCGGCGACATCCCGCTGTACGGGCCGAAGCACCACCTGCTGCACCTCATCCAGACCGGCGTCGATGCCGGCTGGAGCACCTTCGTCGTCGACTACCTCGACGACACCGTCATCCCCGGCGTCGGCCGCGGGCGCTTCCACGCCCCGCGCTGACACCTGCCGGAATCGACCGGGCCGGCAGCCGCCATCGGTGTACCCGGAGGCGCGCTGCTGCCCGGTCGGCTCCGCCAACCACTTCACCCCTGGTCTGAAGTGGCAAGGGGATCGATCACATGAACTCGATCCCCCGGCTCACGCTCATCCCCGACACCATTCGGGGAGTTCGCCGAGCCCGCCGCAGCCGCCGCGCAGCACGCCGACCCCGTCGATGACGAATCCGCCGGCCCCGCGCTGCTGCTCGTCGCCGACGACGGCGTCCTGTCCATCGGCCTGCCGTAACCGCCGCCCCGGCCCGGATCGGCCTGCGCACTCCACCGTACGGGCGGTGTTCGTCGAGCACCTCGGCCACAACCAGGCGGCCCACGACCGGGACGACCTGCTGATCGCCCCCTTGCCGTCGCGCCCGGCCAGGCACCCACCTTATCGAGCAGCTCCGCCGCAGGCAGCACTGGCCGCGACGCCTTGACCATCACCACTTGCGGTGACCAGCCCAACCGTTCCGGCCATCCACGTGTCCGAGGCGCCGCACCTCGCCTGAGCCCGCCGGCCGCCCCAGGCGGGGGCGCCGACTGCGCTACCGGCCGGGCGAGACGGCCGCTCTTTCCCTCTTCCGGGTCCAGCGCGGCCTCGGATCCGGCGAGCGCCTGTCACCAGGTCGTGGTCACACCCCCACCCAGAGCCAACGGCGACCAAGCCCTGGTCGCCGCCGTCACCCTGTCTGAAGGGACAAAGCAACATGACCCAACTCCCGATCTGCCCCGTGTGCACCGAGCCGGTGACAGACCAGCCCGCCGAGGACTGGACCAGCGCCTACCGCGGCGGCGCCGCCCCGTGGTGGCATCTGGCGGACAACACGCCTATCTGCGCGGCTGCCGACGGCAGCTACGCCCAGGCGGCCTTCGTCGAGGACGGGCTCCCGGTCGACAGCGAGACCAGCAGCTGGATCGACGCGATGAGCCACCTGTTCGCGATCGACGGCCCCTACAACCCGGCCCGGCTGGGCAGCGCCATCACCGCAGCCGAGCACCTCATGCGCTGGCTGCACACGGCCACCGGGCCATTCAGCGCGATGCTGGCCCTCCCGACGCCCTCCGACGTCGCGTCCCTAGTCGGGCACCTGCACCGCACCACGCGGCTGCTCGCCCGGGTGCACGCACAGACCGGGTCCTACCTGCTCGACCAGGCCAGCCAGGCACACTTCACCGGCCTCGACGACGACAGCGAGGTACGCGACGAGGTCATCGACGTCGGCACGTGGCTGCAGGTCGCAGCCAACTGGTCCGCCCAGGCGGCGCAGGAGACAGGTGCCGCCTGGTCCAGCGCACGCAAGATCGCTGCCCTGACCACCTCCGCCGGGCGAAGAGGCGAGGAGGGATCGCCCGCCACCACCGCCGGCATTGAGCCCCCGGAGGAGCAGCAGTGACCAGCGGCAGCGCCCACGCCGGCGAAGGCGCCGACACGCCGCGGGACACGGCACTGACCGACCGCAGCTTCGGCGTGCGCAGGGGAGGCTACGACCTTAGCGGGATCCCGCCGCGCCGGCGGCAGGTCCTCGACGACCTGGGCGCCGGCCGCCGCGACCCGGACCCCGGCCGGTCGGCGCCACGCCGGCCGAGACCAGCCGATCTGGTTCCGCCGTGGCGGTGCCCCGGCCGCCCGCGAGCGCAGGGTGCCCGGCTCGACCCGGTCGAGTGGCCGGTGGCGGTGGCCGATGCCCACTGCTGACTACACGCCGCCGCGAGGCAGCACGGCCCTGTTCTCCGGCCGGTGGCTGCGCTACGAACCGGTCCCCGGCTTCCACCGCTACTACGAGGGCTACCTCGCGACGGTGACCGGCTGGTGGAACGGCGCCTTCGAACTCACCCTCGACCGCGAGGCGGTGACCGCCCTCGCCCAGACGTTCGCCGCGATGGGCAACTACGTCGGCGGTGACTGGCACACCGTCGACTTCGACGGGCACATCCTCACCGTCGCCCGGCCGGTGTCCCTCGGCGGCGGCGTCCACCTCGTGCAGCCCACCGCAGGGCGGTACCGGATCGGCTGGGGCCTGCCGTGGCGCCCGGTCGACCCGAGCCGCTGCGACCGCGTCTTCGGCCACCCGTAGCCGCCCGACCCAGCACCACGGGGCGCGCAAGGCCCCGGCCGAGCGTCGACGCGTCGGCGGGATCCGGTCATCGCACTTGATCTCGAAGCGCCGTCGAAGCGTGCATGGAAGCACGCCACATCCCGGCATATCGAACAGCAGCCCCAAGGGGAGGACAGATGGACCACACAACCGACCAAACTCCGGCACCCAGCGCCCTGGACAAGGTTGCCGCCGCTCTAACAGAACTCGGCCAGGAAACGGCCGCCGCGATCGCACAGCGCGCCGGCGTCGGCTACTCGACGGCCACCAAGCGGCTTCGCAAGCTCGAGGAAGACGGGCAGGCCGAGACGTTTCGCGCCGCCGACGGCCGCACGCTCTGGCGGCACACCGCGAACGCGGCGGCCAGCACTGACAGCGGCGACCCGCCGGCCGCCACGACCGACGCCAGCGGCGACCCGCCCCACGCACCCGCACCGACCGACGACGACGCGAACGCGCCTCAGAGACCGGACGAGCCCCCCGCACCAGCGCAGGAGACGGGCGCCGCCGTAGCGGCGGAACCTGACGACGAGCCAACCGGCATCCAGCCGGACGACGCACTCCCACCAACGCCGGACAGCGACGCGGATCGGCCGACCCCACAGGACCAGCCGCCTCAGGCGGACAGCGGCCTGAGCGAGGCGACAACCGACGCCGAGGCCACCCCGGCTGACGCCGAGGCCCCGGTCGCGGCCGACACATCTGGTGAGGCAGATTCCGAGCCGAGCACGGACCCGGAAGGCAGCGACGGCTCCACCGGGCCCAGCAGCCCAGCCGAGGCTGCGAGCGCGTCGGGTGGCGGGAATCCACGCCGGTCCAAGGGCAGCCTGCGCGGGGCCATCCTCGACGTGCTCGAAGCTCATCCCGACCAGGCGTTCAAGACCAGCCAGCTGTGCAAGGCCATCGACAAGGCCAACGAGGGCAGCGGCTCGGCCAAGGCCAGCGCGGGCGCGGTCGTCAACGCCGTGCACAAGCTCGTCGCCGACAACCTCGCCCTCCAGGTGGTCGAGAAGCCAGCGGCCTTCCAACTCGCCCCGAAAACCAACTAACCCGTTGATCTGGTAGCCCGGGGCGGGCGTCGAACTTGGCGGCTCACGCCCGCCCCGGTGCTCCTTCACCGACAAGGAGCGACATCGAGTGTCTCATCTGACCTCCTACCTCACCGCGGCCGGCG
This sequence comes from Micromonospora sp. CNZ296, assembly GCF_007827635.1. Taxonomy (NCBI): domain Bacteria; kingdom Bacillati; phylum Actinomycetota; class Actinomycetes; order Micromonosporales; family Micromonosporaceae; genus Micromonospora; species Micromonospora sp. CNZ296. The sequence goes on along the minus strand of NZ_VISW01000019.1, from coordinate 93,218 downwards.
GAGTCCTCGCCGGTCTCGCCGTCGCAGCGGCACTGCTCGTCCGGCAGCGGCGGATCATCCATCACCAGCGACAGGCGCTGGCCGCCCGCGACCGCGACCGGTCGCACTGGCACCGGCTGGCCACGCACAACGACACGACGGACCTGCCGAACCGGCGGGCCCTGTGGACCCACCTCGAGGCCACGTTCTCGCTCGGGGAACCGCTCGGGCTCGTCCTCATCGACCTCGACCGGTTCAAGCAGGTCAACGACACCTACGGCCACGAGCACGGTAACGACCTGCTGCACGAGGTCGCCCGCCGCCTCAGCGCCCTCGGGCCCTCGGTTGCCCTGGCCGCGCACCTGGCTGGCGACGAGTTCGCCCTCGTCGTGCACGGCGACGACGGCGAGGTCGAGACCGCCGCCCAGGCCGCCCACCGGCGCATCTCGAAGCGCCCCTACGAGATCGCCGGCCAGCAAGTCACCGTCACCGCCAGCGTCGGCTACGCCGCCGCCGGACCCGGCATGCTGCCCCGCGACCTCCTGCACGCCGCCGACCAGGCCATGTACCTGGCCAAACGCAAGCGGTGCGGCATCCGCGCCCACGACCCGCACCACGCCACACCCCCGTGCCCCGCCACCCGCTACCGCGACCTGCGGTAACACGCACCCGGCGCAGCACTAAGCGCCGCAACCACCTGGAGCCCCGCAGGCCGATCGGCCTGCGGGGCTTCGCATCCGTCAAGGAGCCCATTCCCCGTGATGTCCTTCAACGCCGTCCACACCCTGACCGGGTGCCTGCTGAACATCGAGGCCGGCACCGACCTTCGCGGCTGGGGCCGTCCGCCTCTCCTGCTGCTCGTGCAGGACCGGCCGGTGCCAGCAGCACCTAACGGCACGAGGCGCCAGATGCGCGCCGTGCACCTACCGCTGAACGACACCCACATGGGCCGCTACCGCGCTGGACTCGCCGATCTCCTGCCGGATCTCGCCGCCGCGCTCGAGGTCAACCAGCCGGTCGCCAGGCCCGCCCTGGCCGCCTGCGTCGACATCAGCCTGATCGCGGACCTCCTCGCCGATCCCACTCCCGGACTTCGACTGCTGGCCTGGGCCGTCTGCTACGAGGACGTCCTCGTCGAGCCCGACGACCTGCACGAGATCCGGCGCATCGACGCGGTCGACGCCGACCGCCGCGGCTACCAGGTCACGAGGCTGCGGGGCGATGCGCAGCCCGTGGTCTGCATCGACGATCAGCTCGACCACGACGACACGGCGACCATCCGCTCTGGACTGGCGCGCCTCGTCGAGACGACGCGCCGGCCCGGCTGATCCACGCCGACGCCCTCCTGACAGCCGCCGACGCCAAGCCGACAACCGCCACTCCCGACCTTGTCCCCGCGCGTCGAGCGCCATGCCCTCCACACCACTTCCGGTAGACGACTTGACCTTGACCGAGAGAAGAGCGTCGATCACACCGGTCACTGTTTCGAGCCGGCCATCAGGTACAACACGCTCAACCTTGGTCGGACGGTGACCCCTGCCCGGAACCCGACGGAAGGTCACCCGCCATGCCTGACCGCAGCCGAATCCGCCCCTCTCACCGCGCCCTGCTCCCCAGCGACGTCACCGACCCCCTGCTGTGGCGGCTGGCCGTGGACGTCCTCACCGCCCACCAACCCGGACCCGGCGACCAGTGCGCCAACCTGCAGTGCGCCGACCAGGTCGGGCCGTGTTCGGCCGCCCGGCAGGCACAACGGGCCATGCGCGCCGCGCGACGGTCCCACCTGCCGCAGCCGACTCCCAGCCGGGAACGAGCGCCACAGCGGCCAGTCCGCAACTCCGGCGGATTCGTCGGCTGGTTCACCGCCGGTCTCGCCGCCACCGCCACGCACCTGCGATCGCGGATCCCGCAGCGGCTGCCTCGCCGAGTTCCCGGCGCGACCCTGACCGCCGCGTACGCCGCGTAGGTCCAGCCCAGGCCGCAACCCCCCACGCCACCCGAACCCGATCAGGAGGAGGACACCCCATGACCTTCCGTACCGAGACCAGCCTCGCCGGCTACGCGCGAGCCGCCGTCGAGATGAAGACCCGTATGCACGAGTACTGCGACAGCACCGCCGGCGGCGAGTACACCCGAGCCTTCGTCGACACCCTCCTCGCCAGCCTTCCCGACGACGACACCGCTCACGCCCACCAGAAACTCGTTGACGTCATCAACCATGCCAACAGCGCAGTGTGGGCACAGAGTGAGGCATACGTCCTCGCCCCCGCCATGACCGCCGTCGTCGCGGCAGCGGCCCAAGCCCTCGACCTCACCGGCGACCTGCTCACCGCCGACGCCGCCCCCACGGACAGTGGCGTGCTCTTCCTGCCCGAACCGATCTACCACCGCAACCTGATCGGCCAGGTCAGCGGAATCGCCGCGATCACCTGGGCCACCATCGCCTCCCCCAGCGGACGGTCATGGCTGGTCTGCGGCTGGGCCGACCGGGACGACCCCGAGGACCCCCACGCCGCCCGTATCCAGGGCTACGCCGACCATGATCCGACGCTACGGTCCCGGCTGGGTCCGTACGTGCTGACGAACCTGGACATGCTGCCGATCGCGGCACCCGTACCCGCCGTCGCGCCCCCGGACGTCGACGAGCCCGACCGCGACTGGGAGACCGCACCCGACGGCCGTTACGTGATCGCCGACGCCGCCGCCCGCACCCGCGTCTGCGCGGCGATCGCCTACGCGTTCTGGCGCATCCAGGCCCAACCCATCAGCGTCGCCGCGCCCGCGCCACTGGACCGGCCCGCGCGCCGCCGCGCCGCCCGCGCCCGCATCGTGCACGACACCCGCGTCGTGATGCTGCGGCGCACCTCAGCGTTGACCGAACCCGCCGACGGACCCGCCAGGTGGCACTACCGCGTCCGGTTCGTCGTACGCGGCCATTGGCGCCGCCTGACCGACAAGCACGGTCAGGCGCGCCGGATCTGGATACACGCCCACATCAAGGGTCCGGGCGACGCGCCGCTGCTGCACGGCGAGAAAGTCGCCGTCCTCGCCCGCTAGCCACAGCACCCAACCGACACCGACGACCGCGCGGCCCACCACGGCCGCGCGGTCGTCGCCGTGCCCGTACCTCGACACCACCCCAGCACGAGGAGACAGACCCGTGGGAACCCCCTGCTACGTCGGCGCCGCCGACCCCGCCCAGCCGAGCATCGTCCGCGCCCGCTACGTCCATGCCGACGGCTACCCCTCATCCCTTGTCCCGCAGCTGCGCGGCATCTGGGCCAGCACCGCCCACCGCGACACCACAGCCCTCATCAACGCGGTCCTCGCCCACGACTGGGACCACCTCGAAGCCGACGTCACCCCCGGCCGGGCGTCCATGCCTGGCCGACACCCGGTCGCGGGAGTCGGCGTGACGCTCGACAACACCAGCCAGGAGCCGGCCACTGTCTTCCCGCTTCACCGCGCCAGCGACCTCGCCGCCTCGTGGATTTACCTGATCAACCCCGCCGACGACACCGTCACCGTGCACAGCGACGACGGCGACCCGGTCGGTGCCTACCCCCTCGACTGACGAGCCAGGAGAACCGCCGTGCCCAGCTCCGCGCCCCGCACCCGCCCGCAGCCAGCCACGCCGGACCACACCGTCGCCACACGAGCACGCCGAACCCGCCGTCTCAGTACCGCCCGCCGGAGGCCCGGATGAAGCTCCGATCCCTGGTGTCACTCGCCGTGGCGCTCGTCGCTGTGGTCATCCTCTGCGCCGGCGGCCTCGGCGGATTCGTCGGCGGCAACGCCGCCGCCGGATGCATCCCCGCGGCCGCATCGCCCGCCGCATCACCGTCCCCGTCGATGTCCCCGCTCGGACCGCCCGCCGGGTGGCCGGCGATCGGTGACTGGGACAGCGGCCAGGTCGGCAACGCCGCCGCGATCGTCACCACCGGCGCCCGCCTCGGGCTACCCGCCCGCGGCTGGGTGATCGCGGTCGCTACCGCCATGCAGGAGAGCACGCTGCGCAACCTGGCTGGCGGCGACCGCGACTCGGTCGGGCTGTTCCAGCAGCGCCCCAGCCAAGGGTGGGGCAGCCCCGCCCAGCTCCAGGACCCCGTCTACGCGTCGGAGAAGTTCTTCGGCAAGCTGGCCACGATCAGCGGCTGGCAGACGATGCCGCTCACCGACGCCGCCCAGGCCGTGCAAGTCAGCGCCTTCCCCGACGCCTACGCGAAATGGGAGGCATCGGCCACCCAACTGGTCACCGCGATCGCCGACACCGCCGGCCTACCCACCGATGGGCTGGCCGGGTGCGGGGCCACCGGCCCGTGGACGCAGCCGGTCCTCGCCCCGGTCGGATCAGGGTTCCGTAGCTCGGACCGACCTGGCCACGATGGCGTCGACCTCAGTGCCCCGCGGGGCACCGTCATCCGCGCCGCGTCCGCCGGGACCGTCCGCACCGTGCGCTGCAACGCCGTCTACGCCGACACCGGCGCCGAATGGGGCTGCGACCGCGACGGCGACCCCGTTCTCACGCGGGGGTGTGGCTGGTACGTCGACATCGACCACGCCGGTGGCCTGCTCACCCGCTACTGCCACATGGACCAACCCCCGATGGTCACGGTCGGGCAGCCGGTCGCCGTCGGCCAGCCCATCGGCGTCGTCGGCTCCACCGGGCACAGCTCCGGCCCGCACCTGCACTACGAGGTGCACCACAACGGCGACGCCAGCCCGAACGGGGCGATCGACCCGGTGCCCTTCATGGCCGCGCAGAACGCCCCGCTCGGCAACCCGCCCGCCTGACCGGCCGCCATCATCCCCGATCCCCGCTCAGCCGAGCGGACCCATGCCCAGCACCTTCGCCAGAGAGGAGCAACACGTGAGCACCACCGACGAGAACGTGGCCCACGAGGAGATGCTGCAGCGCCTGCTGCAGCAGCTGCTCTCCAGCGACGACCTCGACGAACTCTGCGCCGACGCCGGCCTTCCCGTGTTCATCGACAGAGACGGACAGCCCGTGTATGTGCGGGAGGCCGCCCTCTACGACGACGCCGCGGTCATGACCCTCAACCGCGGCCTGGTGATCCGGCTGTCCGACGGCAGCGAGTTCCAACTCACCATCGTCACCTCCCGTCACCCCGACCGACCCGCCCAGGTCCGCCCACCCGGCACCGTCGCCTGAACCGCGCGACGCCCGCCCGCGTCGCGGCGCCGCCAGCCAACCCGACACACGAGCACCCGCCCACCAAGATCACAATTAGCAGAAGGAGTAGCACGTGAGAAAGCTCTGGTTCGACCTGCGACAGTCCTTGCAGCAGGCCGAGGAGACCGCTGCCGACCACCGCGGTGACAGGACGAGCGCACCCCTGGAGCCATGGCTCGTCCTGGACGTCCGCACCGCCCACCTGTGGTTCACCCCGGTCGACGCACCACGCCCCCGCAGCGTCGCCGTCGCGGCCACCCACATCGACGGGCCGCCGCCCGTCGGCGAGCCGTCGCCGCCATACCGGCAGCCCTTGACCGAACCCCACCCGGCCTGCGACACCACGCTGGACCGGCTGCGCGCCGCCGCAGGGCAGGGACACCGGTGGCTCGTGGCCGACCTGTCAACGCCACCCCGGCTGCACACCGCCGCCGCCTACGACACCAGCACCCCGCCGACTACGGCGGTCTGGACCCCAGCCTGGCTCGCCAGCGGCGACCTCGGCCCCTACCCGGGACAGACCGCTCACGGCTACCAGCACCACGGCTCCGCCGTCGCCCGCTTCACCCGCGCGACGGTGCAGCGGATCGCCGCCGACGCCAACGCCCGCGCCCTGCGCTTCCCGGAGCGCGACGCCGACCTGCTGGTACTGCGCCACCACGGCAGCGGCATGGAAATGTTCGTTCTCCGCGCACCGGGCGCGCCCACCGGCGGCCCCGCTCCGGAGCCGTTCGTTGGGGGAGTGCGGCAACTCGCCGCCGACCCCGACGGCTGGTACCAGCTCACCGACGACCGCTTCCCCTGGCGGCAGGCCACCCCACCCACCCTGCCGCCCAGCCGCAGCCGGCCTGGGCTCCACCAGCGCGAGCCGGACGTGTTCGAGCCGCACGACGGGCCTACCGGCAGCAGGTGCACGGTGTGCGGGGCGACCGGCTACGACATCGCCTACCAGGAGCTGCCGTCGATGGCCGGGTTCGGCACCGATGCCGCCATGTCCTGCCGGATCTGCGGCTCCTCGGAGAGCTTCGCGAAGGAGATCGGCTGGAGCAGCCGCCGGGCGATCTGGCCACCGGTCCTCCCGCCGACCGGGCCGGTCGAGGAGGTGACGCGGCCGTGATCGACGACGACTACATCCCCGGCGAAGGCGATGTCATGCCCACCGTCTGGTGGCGGGTCGCGGACCACTTCGACCTCACCAAGCGGATGCGCAGCAGCGAGATCCCCGGCCACCCGTTGATCGCGTTCGCCGACGAGTTCACCCCGACGCTGCGGATGGCCGGCCCGCTGTACGTCAACCTGCTCCCGTACACAGCCTGGGACACCACCTCACCGCAGAACGGGATCCAGCGGCAGATCTTCGAAACCCTCACCGGCAGGTTCCCCGGCATGTTCAGCATCGTCGTCGGCGCTGGCGGGCCAGACGTGTGGCTCGCGCTGCGCCTGACCCGGCTCACCGACGGGATCGCCACCGCGCTGCTCGAGCAGCACGAGCGCTACTGGGCACACCGCCGCAGCACCTCGAGGTAGCGGCCCCAAGGCCCTCTCCGGCCCAGCACGGCCTGACCGCCACGGGTCCGCACCCGGATCGCCATCGGCCTGACCGCCCTGAATTACCGGGCACGCTCCCGGTGACACCCGCGTCTGGCCGGACCGGTCCGATGTCCCTATCCGATCGCGCCACCGCCCGCGGTAGGCGCCCGACCTGAACACCGCTCCGCGCAGCCGAACACGTCTGCGCGCGCTCTTCCCGCCCGCTGTGGCCCACCAACGCCGCCGCGCGCCCCGGGAAGGGGCGCGCGGCGGCTTCATCCGCCAAGGAGCACCCCATGCCACACCTGAACCGCACCCCAGACTGCCAGCCGCTGACCGGCTTGCCGCCATCGCCGGAGCGGCGCGCATGCGACTTGATCACCTCCGAGGCCGCAGGTATCGGTTGCACCCCGACCGCAGCCATCGTCGGAGGTGCCCGGTGACCTCGCCCGCTCGCCCTGCCAAGCCCAAGGCCAAGCCCCGCCCGATGTTCGGGCCGGTCCTAGCGCTGCTCGCGGCCGAACCGCACCGCGCCTTCTCCATCAGCGACCTGGGCAAGGAACTGCCCGGCCGGTCGTCCGGGGCGATCGGCTCCGTGCTGAACCGCCTCGTCGACCGCAGCTGGGCGACGGTGTCCACCGGATCGCCCCGCCGCTACACCATCACCGCCGAAGGCATCGACGCGTTCAAAGCCGGAGCCGGCGCCAGCCGCGCCCCCAAGGTCACCGCCCCCATTCCCACCCACTCCCCTGCGGCGTCCAGCGCGTCGGCGCCGGGCCCGGCCGTCCCCGTTCCCCCGCGTCCCGGCGCTGTCCTGCGTCCCAACGGAGTCTGGTACCTGCCCCGCCAGCTCGGCGACAGCACCGACGTCGAGGTGCTGCGCCGGCTGCGCCGCAACGCCATTCCGGTCCTGCTCTACGGCCCGCCCGGCACCGGCAAGACCAGCCTCATCGAGGCCGCCTACGCCGATGCGATCACCGTCGCCGGCCACGGCGACACCACCGTCGAGGACCTCGTCGGCAACTACGTCCCGCTGCCCGACGGCGGCTTCGAGTTCGCCTACGGGCCGCTCGTGACCGCCATGCGCGAGGGACGCGCCCTGTTCATCGACGACGCCACCCTCATCCCGCCCCGCGTACTGGCCGCCCTGTATCCGGCGATGGACGGCCGGGCCACCATCACCATCGCCGCCCACCACAACGAGAAGGTCACCGCCGTCGACGGGTTCTTCGTCTGCGCCGGCCACAACCCCGGGGTGCACGGCGCCATCCTCACCGAAGCCCTCGCCTCCCGGTTCTCCGTGCACATCGAGGTCACCACCGACTTCGACCTCGCCCGCTCCCTCGGCGTACCGAACGGCGCCATCGACGCGGCGATCGCCCTCAACGCGCGGATGCGCAAGCACGAAATCGACTGGGCGCCGCAACTGCGCGAGCTGCTGGCGTTCCAGCGCGTCGCCGCGAGCCTCGGGCTCGCCGCCGCCGTGGCCAACCTCGCCGCGATCGCACCGGAGCCGGACCGCCAGGCGGTCGTCGAGGCCCTGCAGCGGGCCTACCGCGGCGCCACCATCACCCCGCTCACCCTCGGCAAGCAGAAGTAAGGCAGGCGGCCATGACCAGCGTTTCCGCACATTCGCGCCCCTCCGGCACCAGCCCCGCCCCGGCCCCAGCGGCATCACCCTGGAGTCCATGGTCGGCGGCCTGGACCAAACAGGCCGCGCTGCTGACCAGCCGACCCGACGCCTGCGTGACCGTCACTCCAGCGGCCGGCGGCCCACCCGGCTTCAGCTACCCCGCCACCGCCCAGATCCACATCGACGCCGACCTCATCGGCGACCCGGAGATCGCCGACCCCCGCCGACCCAGCCACCGCTCGAAGGTCCCCGTCGCCTACGGCGTCCTCCTGCACGAATGCGCCCACCTCAGCCACTCGCACTGGGACCCGCCACCGTCGGTGCCGCCCATCGTCCGGGAAGCCGCGCTCCTGCTCGAGGAATCACGCATCGAAGGACGCTACCGCGACACCCGGCCCCGCGACCGGCGGTGGCTACGCCGCGCCGTCACCAGCATCATCGACCCCGCCGACACACCCACCGACACCCCCTGGAGCGCCGCCTACGCCGCCGGACTGCTCCTCGCCCGAGTCGACGCGCGAATCCTCTACCCCGCCGAAGTCCGCGAGGCACGGCGCGCCATCACCAAGGTCCTCGGCCGCAGGCTGATCCGGGGACTACGCGCCATCTGGCGCGAAGCCCACACCGTCGGCGACACCGACACCGAGCGAATGATCGAACTCGGCGAACGCTGGTGCCGCCTGCTCGGCATCGACCCGAACGCCACCCCGGACCTGCCCGCCGACGACGGAGCCACCAGCGCGATCGCGGCGGCCATCGCCGGCACCCTCGACGCCATCCTGAACAACCCCGCCGACACCCCAGAGCCGCCAGGCGACGGACCCCGCACTGGCAGGCCCCGCATCGACGGACCCAGCATCCACGTCGACATCGACGTACCCATCACCTGGCGCGAGCGCGACGCCCGCGACGCCGAACGCCACGCCGCCGACCGGCTCACCGCCCTGCTGCGCCGCGCCCGCCACCGCGAACCCGCCCGCACCCGCGAACCCAGCAGCGCACCTCCGGGACGGCTGCGCACCCGCGCCGCGGTCACCCTCGCCGCCCAGCGAGCAGCCGGTGCCATCCCCACCGCCCAGCCGTGGCAGCGCACCGTACGCCGCCCCATCCCCGACCCCGAGCTGACCGTCGGCATCCTCATCGACGCATCCGGCTCGATGGAGGACTTCGCGAAACCCATGTCCTCCGCCGCGTGGATCGTCGCCCAAGCCGCCACCCGCGCCGGAGCCACGAGCGCCACCCTCGCCTACGGCGACCGGATCACCGTCCTGATCCCACCCGGCCGCCGACCCGCCACAGTCCGCGACATGCAAGCCGACGCCGGCACGGAACGCTTCGTCGAAGCTTGCGCCGAAGCCGACCGGCTCCTGCACCTGTCCACCCCCGGCACCGGACGGCTGCTCGTCGTCGTCTCCGACGGCCACTACGTCAACCCCGACGAAAGCCAAGCCACCATCACCCGCCTCCACCACACCGGCTGCGCCGTCCTCTGGCTCGCACCCGACAACAAAGGCTGGCCGCCCAGGGTCTACGACAACACCACCACCATCACCGTCGACGACCCCACCACCTGCATCAACCTCATCGGCCAAGCAGCCATCGACGCCCTGACCAGGGCCTGAACCCGCACCCCGTCGCGGCGCCTCGTCGACACAGGGCACAGCGGGGACGGATCTCGACCACACATCGTCAGGCCCGTCCCGCTGGCCACACGCAGGTACAAGACCTGCAGCCCAACCGAGCCCACAGACGAACTCCGCGCACGACTTGTCCCCGTCGCCGCATGAAGCGTCAATTTGCCCGAGACCTTCGAGCCAGATGTAGTGCCGCGCACCAAGGCGACCCCACGCCCACACGACTGAGGGAAACAAGCATGTCTGCCGCTGAACCCACCCCGCCGCCGGCCGAACCAATCTTCGTCGACCGCCACGATCTGCCGTACGTCGAGCGTCCCTGGGGGCCGATGTACCTCTCACCCTGCTGCCTCGCGGCCGTCACCATCTTCGTCGACGACGGCGTCCTCTATTGCAAGAAGTGCTACCAGGGCGTCGACGAGCGCCTGGCCGCCATCCCCGAGCCGCGCGAGCCAGCACTACCGCTGCAACAGCACCAACGCCGAGCCGGGACCGCCGTTGCACACCGGGCGCGGCCCGTGCTCGCGATCGACGTCGACGGCGTCCTCAACCCCGACCACCAGCCCGGCTACCACCGACACCACTACGACGGTCCCGGTCCCACCGGCCAGCACATCTCCGGCGAGGTGTGGCTGCACCCCGACCACGGCGCCTGGCTCCGAGAACTCTCCCGCGAGGCCGACCTCGTCTGCTGCACAAGCTGGGGACCGGTCGCCGCGACGTGGGTTGCACCCCGGCTCGGCCTACCGGCCGACCTGCCGGTCATCGACGTAGGCGACGGCGGCCTGCGGTTCGGGCACCAGCTCAAACTCGCCCCGCTGTACCGCGCCATCGGCGGACGGCCGCTGGCCGTCCTCGACGACGAGTTCGGCGGCCAGGATGCCGCAGAGGCCACCGACCGCAGCGCGCGTGGCAGCGCAACCCTACTGGTCCCCATCGACAGCACCACCGGCCTACAACGAGGCAACATCGATCAGATCATCCACTGGCTCCACCAGCTCCCCGCCGACGCGCAGGAGGCGCACGCACCGGGCGATACTGCGACCGGGCCGGCTGCACCTTATGGAGGCGACACGTCATTGGAGGCGGCCCCGGACCTCAGCGTCGGCGATCCGGTCCTGCGGAAGTCACGGATGCTGTCCAGGCAGTGCCGCACGTGCATCTTCCGGCCCGGCAACCTCATGCGCCTTTCCGAGGGCCGCCTCCGTGAACTGGTAGCCGAGGCACGGCGGGACGAGACGTTCGTCGTCTGCCACGACACTCTTGTGCGCCACGAGGCGCCACATCACCGAACGGAGGTGGGAGACCTTCGTCGCCTGGCCGTCGCAGCGGCCGGGTGAAGCTGGGGGCAGCTCGTTGCGGGGAACGCCGTAACGGGTGGTAAGCAGCCCCGACAAAGTCGGGACGGTCCGGAACTGCCAGACGGATCGGGCCCGGTGAGCGAGACCAGAAGGTGTAACGCAAGTGAACCAGTGTCTGACACCCCGTAACGTGGCACCGGCTCCAACCTGGTGGATATGGGCCGGAGGCAGCGCGTGACCCGTCCACGGGCGGGTCAACTCCGACGCCGGATAAGAGTGCCGGCAGGAGGCCGCGTCGAAGGTCTGCGGCGTAGGCGCGGCGATGCTGTCGGGGCTGAGCTGGGCACCTCCCTGGTCGATCGGTATGTGGTGAACGTGGGAACCGCCTGCGGTCGCCGTGCCCGGCGCATCCAACGTCGGGCATGGCAAGGCTCGTTGCTGGCTGACGGCCGTGGGGCGGGGCGGAGGCCTCGTAGTAGTCCGAGCGCGCGAAAGGCGCGTACATGGCGAAGGAGGCCAGCAAGATTGCAGAAGGGGACCGGAATGCCTGGAGGTCGTTGGTGAACACCGACGCGCCGCCGGTGCTGCTGTGGCCGACGCTCGGCCAAGCCGAACGGCGGGTACAAGAGATCCAGACCAAGCTGCACCGATGGGCCGGCGATGATCGTCATCGCAGGTTCGATGACCTGTACAACCTTGTCGCTGACCCGGCCTTCCTGCTCATGGGCTGGATACGGGTCAGGGAGAACCGGGGAGCGCGCACGGCCGGAGTGGACGGCGAAACTGCCTACTACATCGAGGTCGTGCGGGGCGTCGAGGGGTTCCTCGGCGACCTGCGGACGGACCTGAAGAACCGCACCTTCGAACCGCTGCCCGCGCGGGAGCGGATGATCCCGAAGCCCGGCGGTAAGCAACGCCGGCTCGGAATCCCGACGGTGCGCGACCGAGTGGTCCAAGCAGCTCTCAAGCTGGTGCTGGAGCCGATCTTCGAGGCGGATTTCCTGCCGTGCTCGTACGGCTTCCGGCCCAACCGACGCGCCCACGACGCGATCGCCGAGACACGCTTCCTCACCTCCAAGGGATATGAATGGGTGGTCGAGGGAGACATCAAGGCGTGTTTTGACGAGATCTCGCACCCGGCCCTGATGGACCTGGTGCGGGCTCGGATCGCGGACAAGCGCGTCTTGGCGCTGGTGAAGGCGTTCCTCAAGGCCGGCATCCTCTCGCAGGACGGCGGCCTGAGGCATACCGACACCGGCACTCCTCAGGGTGGGGTGTTGTCGCCGCTACTGGCCAACATCGCTCTCACGGTGCTCGACGAACACATCGCCGGGCAACCGGGAGGGCCCCGGTCAACAACGGTCGAGCGCGCGCGTCGCCGCCGGCACGGGAAGCCCAACTACCGGCTTGTCCGGTACGCGGACGACTTCCTGGTGCTTATCAGCGGCACCCGCGAGCACGCCGAAGCTGTCCGGGACGAGCTGGTATCGGTACTCGCTCCGATCGGGCTTCGCCTGTCGGAGGAGAAGACACTGATCACCCACGTCGACGAGGGTTTCGACTTCCTCGGGTGGCGCATCCAGCGACACCGGAAACGAAGCGGCAACCGGCAGTACGTCTACACCTACCCGGCCCGCAAGTCGGTACGGGCGGTCATCGCCAAGATGAAGGCGATCTGCCGCAGGTACATCAACCAGTCGTTGTCACTGCTGCTTCGTCGCCTCAACGCGACGATGCGCGGATGGTGCATGTACTTCCGCTACGGCGTGTCCAGCAAAGCGTTCCAGATCCTGAACCGCGCCTCCTGGCGTCGGGTCATGTGGTGGGCGCGACGCAAGCACGCCCGCATCTCATGGAAGGACATTGCCCGGCGCTTCTGCGCCGGCGGGTGGACACCCACCGACGGGACCGTGACGCTGTTCCAACCCAGCACGATGCGGACACTGCGTTACAAGTACCGGGGTGCGCTGATACCCACACCATGGACAGCGACAGCATGATCGACAGCTGACCCAACGGGGTCTTGTGGAGAGCCCGTTGCCTGGAAACAGGCACGGCGGGTTCGGGAGGCGGCCTGCGGAAACGGGCCGGCCGCAAGGCCGGCACCGCGCCGCAGGCCGACCTCACCCCTACTCACAGTATCCGGAGGTCAAGCCGGCCATCTGTCGGGGTTTCGCCGACCGCTACTCGACCCAGGCGCTCCAGGTCATCGAGCGAACCTTCGGGTTCGTGGAGATTGACCCACCCGGCGAGGACGCGGGCGGAACCGACGAGACCAAGCCGCCCCACGACCACATCAGTACGGCTAAGCGCGGTTCGGCGGGGTAGAACTGCGGCAACCGAGGGGGCTGGGCGGCAGTCGCTCAGCCCACCCACAGGGTAACCGAGTAAGAAGCGCGGCCCTTTTCTCGTCTTTCGGTGTCGGCGTACCGGCGTAAGCACAGAGCAATGCACGGCCCAAAGTGCGGACCCTGAGTCAGGACGACCCACCCGTCGACACTCGGCCCAAGTGACCGTGTGTAACGGATGCTCTGGGCGGGTCGTCGCGCCAGCGGCACCTGAACCAGGCGGCGCCCTGGCGGGACGCTCGTCGACGGACAGGTCACGCGACCCGGTCACCCGCCGGCCCTTCGGCCGGCGCGACCGCGTTCCGCACTCCGGGCACCGCCGCGTCTGCTGAACGGTTACAAGGACCACAACCGAGCCATCGGGTCCGTCGGCCACTTGGGTGACAGCCAGGCCGTCAAGACCCAGCAGCCGAGTCATGCCATGATCCACGCCTGCGGCTCTTCACTTGTGATGGACTTGGACTACAAGATGGGCAATGAGAGCCGCAAGTCACCTCCCGCCGGGGTCCTGTGGATGGTCGGTTATGTCAGCCCGAGGAGCCGACGATGGATGACGAGATTGAGCTGATCACTGACGGCGATGGTCTCGCGGTCATCGGGAACCGGACGGCTGTCGAGCGCTTCCTCGACTCGGTCGGACTGCTGTCATTGTCGAAAGATCTCGGATTGGAAAGGCTCGGGTCTCTCCTCGGCGCCGGGGCTGGAGTCGCACAGGCAGCCTCCGAGATTGCCGCCAACTCAAGTCGGTACGTGAAGCTGACCCGCGAATCCGCCCAGCTTGTCAATGAGTTGGGGCTGATGAAGACCAAGACGCAAGGCGTCAGCCATGCGATGTTGGGGAGACCAGGCTCGATCAGTAGGTGGCTCCAGATCGAGAGTGGGGCGGGATCGTTTGCGACCAACCCGGCGCTTCTCTCGGGTGCTGCGGGGATCATGGCGCAGTTCGCGAGGCAGCATGAGATGAACGAGATCACCCAGCTTCTCACCACGATCGACGAGAAACTCGACGACGTGCGCCGCGCGCAGAGGGACGCCGTGCTGGCGAAGATGGACGGGGCCGCCTCAGCCATCAAAGAGGCCACGACCATCCGGGAGCACGTGGGCCGGGTCTCCGAGGTCGCGTGGTCGAAGGTGCAGGCTACGTCCGTGACGATCGCAGACACCCAGGCGTACGCGTTGCGTCAACTTGACGCACTTGCGGAGAAGATGGAGAGCAAGGCCAAGGTCGGTTATCTCGCTAAGGCGGCCAAGGAAACAGAGCGCGGTGTTGGGGTGTGGCTCGCTGTTCTGGCTCGTTGCTTCCATCTGCAGGATGAGTTAGCAGTCCTGGAACTCGACCGGGTGTTGGACGCATCTCCGGCTGATCTGGACGGGCATCGCCTTGCACTGAGCGTTGCCCGGCAGGGCAGGCGGAAACTCATCTTGCTGAAGACCAAGTACCTGATGAACCGCATGGATGATGCTGCTGGCATCGCCACCTCGAATGTGCTTCTGCACGCCACTACGTCCCGTGCTGTAGTGGACTCTATCAACCATGTCGGAATCGCCGTCGATGACTTCCACGGCCCACTCGGAATCGAGTTCGGCCGAGAATCATTGGATGCGCCCCGATGGTGGGACGCCGCTCGCGATCCAAGGCAGTTGAAGAACGCGGGCGCGGAGGCGGGGCGCATAGCGCTCGTAGGATCCGTCGGGGTGGGCCTGACGGCTGCGTCGGTCGTGGTGGCGAAGATCGCAGCGAAGAAGCGGTGAGCGAACATGGGCCATCAGTAGGGGAGATTTCCTCCGAATATTGGGGATCGACAAGGCGAATGGCGAGCGACACTGAGGTTCGTGGAGCGCAGTGCCGCTGAGTGCCTACAAGTGGCAAGCCTGGGGGTGTGTGGCGATTGCAAAGTGCGCGCGTATGCGAATTTTCTCGTTCGATCGGTTGGGCCGCTGGGCAGTTCATCAGCCCAGCGGCCCAACCGTCTTATTGGTCCGGCCCGGTGCGGAAAGCATCGCCTTTCGCAGCCCGGTCCATCACGCGCTCGACGATCCTGTTGACGACTCGTCCAGTATCGCGCCATTTCATGGCTAGGCGGTCGGTGTCCATACCATGCTCGGCCAGGATATCTCGAAGCTGTTCGAGATCTAGCGCTGATAGCCGTTCGCGTAGCGTCTGTTCGCCATGTTCGGCATACACCGAGAACGGGTCCCACGGCCCGGCGCTTCGACGGGTGCGCCGGGTAGGAGCGGCCCGTGGCGCTCCTACCTTCTCCTCCATCCGCTGTGGTCCCAGCGCGTCGCTTAGCGCGGTGGCCAGTCGCTTGTTTCGGGCCGCCTCGGCTGAGACTGCGGACACAAGACCGGCCAGCGCCAACGCGAGCTCCGGGTTGACGGCCTTGAGTTCATCTATGGCTGGTTGAAGTAAGTCGAGTGGATCCCCGTGCGCCTGTCGTGGCTCCGGCTGAATCGCGCGCTCGGAGGGTTCGGTCATAGGGAGCGCTCCGCCCGCTTTGCCAATTCGTCGGTCAGGGTCTCGAGCCGGTCGTAGTGGCCCTGGTAGCCCCATCGCTGGCGAAGGGTGGAGGAAGCCACGAACTCGGCCGCTGCCGCGACATTGTCCCCTAGGGGAATCATCGTCTCGAAGAGCTGCGGAACCTTATTCTTTCGAGCGTCGGCGCGCAAGCGCCGAAGGGTGTTGTCGTGGGTCGTGGTTCCAGCTCTGTACATGTTGATGATTGTGCCTATTGGAACGATCTCATCGCCCGCTAGGCCCTCGGCGAAGTTCTCTACCCGCGTCATGATCTGCGGGATGCCGTAGGTGCTCAGCACGTCTGGCTTCGTGGGGATCACGTAGCCGTGCGACATCCGGAGCCCGTTCATCGTGATAAGGCCCAGATTGGGCGGGCAGTCGATGAAAACGTAGTCGTAGTCCGGGAGGAGCTTGCGTGTTGCTTTGTGGAGCAGGTCGACGGGCCTATCAGTGAAGAGCCGTCCGGTCGGCATCGTTGCCAGCAGATCTTGTACATCGATAAGTTTCAGGGAACTTGGTAGCAGATCGAGCTTCTTTACCGCACTGACCGGGGAAACACCCAGCTGCAGCGTGTCGTGCAGACTGAACTGAGGCGGGTTCTTGTCTGGTCGCAGGGCGTCCTCAAATAGCGTTGCCAGTGTATGGCCTGCCTGATCCAACTTCTCCCACGACTTCTCGCCGATGAGCATCGCTGTCGCGTTTGTTTGAGGATCTAGGTCGATGACCAGAACCTTCGCGTTGCGCCGGGCCGCCATGATCTCGGCGAGGGCCACGGTAAGGGTGGTCTTGCCGACCCCACCCTTCAAGTTGATCATGGAGATCACGTACGGCATGGATTTCCTCCTGCGGGCGATATATCGCTGGATCTGTTCCAAGCGGAAGACCGGCCCGGCAGCAAGATCAGCTGCCGGCCGCGGAAAGCGCGAGTCTCGGGCTCGCCAGTTCGATACGACGTTTCGGGCCACTCCCGCCAGTTCCGCGATCTCCGCCAAACCGAGAAGGTCAGGTGGCTCCTCGTCAGTTCCTGGGGGGTGCCGCATGCTTGGGGTGTCCGGCAACGGCGCTCCTGTGAATGATGTACACGACTGCTCGGAGTACCTGTGTACCACATACACAACTCCTGGGCAATCAACTTGGCCGTCGCGGGCCGCTGTCACCCGATATGCGCTATTCAGTGACTTGCCGTTGAGTGCCGCCATCCGCAACGAAGCCGCGGGTCGACAGCGCCCTCGCCGGCAAGGGCGCCGCGCTGCTAGGCAACACCCGGCCGCTCGCCGCCACCGACAGCTGCCGCCGCGACCTGGCCCGTGACCGGATCGCAGACCTACGCCACCTGGACCGGCGCCTGCACACCAACCAGGCCCAGATCCGGGAGGTCCTGAGCGAGACGCACTCCAAACACCGACGTCCGCGGCGTCGGGCACATCATCGCCGAGAAGATCCTCGGCCACTTGGGCAACGTCACCCGCTTCCCGATGGCCGATCACTTCGCCAGCTACGCCGGCGCCTCCCCACTCGAGGCCTCCAGCGACGAACGCCGCCGGTCACCGGCTAAACCTCGGTGACCGGCGGGGCGCACGCCAGATGGAAGCCAGACCAACCTGCGGTAGGCAGCCGCGATGAGAGCGACCCCACCGGTCACGTCGACCAAGCCTGGCCGGGCTGCGTTCGTACCACCAGCTAACAGGTAGTCGGGACACGCCCTCCCCGTCGGCGATGCAGCGTCCAACAGCAGTCGGATGAAGGCCATCCCAAGTGACGGTAGGAGCCTCACACCGGCTGCCCAGGCCTCGTCGTCATGTGAATCTTTTACGTGGCGGCGTACGTGCCCTTGCTTTCGGACCTGCTGCCGACAGTCGGCGTGTCGTGGCTGTTGACGTCACTCGCCGTGGTTCGTGCGCCGGGCAGGGCCGGCCTGGCGGCGGGTCCGTCGCCTGGCAATGCCCGGTCGGCGGGGGTAGTCCGGTGGCAGGTATCGGTAGACCGATCGCAGCGACTTGCCGATCCTCTCGGCGAGCAGTTCAGGGTCCAGGTTCGGCTCCTTGCGGAGCCAGTAGGCCACTGCCTGCGCGGTTCCCTGGGGCACCTCCGAGTCCTGGTCATCGTTCGCGTCACCGGCGCCATCCTGATCGCCGTCGCCTGTCTGCTCGTCGGCGTCATCGTCAGTGACGTCCTTGTCATCCTCGCTCCCGTCTGCCGCGTCCGTGATAGCCGGATCGTCCGGTGACACAACTTCAGGCGGGCGAGCGTCGCGGCTCTCGGCAATCTGCTGGTGGCCGATCGGGGCCGGCTCAGGGTCCTCCTCTGGCTCTGGTTTCGGCTCCTGCCGGTCATCGCCTGGCGTGTGCGCCGTCGACGCGGTGGGCGCTGGCGGCGGGGAGAGGGCGGGCTCAAGTGCCGGTGGTGCGTCGGCGAGGCGCTGGCGCCTGAACCAGCGACGGCGTTGACTGGCGCTGTGGGCTGTCATGATCCGCTCTGGGCTGAGGTCCGCAGCCAAGAGCGTGGTCAGGCTGTTGTAGTCGGCGGTGGCTGCGAGGCGTGCGGCGATCTCGTCCAGGTCGTACACCTGCACGGCGATGTCGGCGGTGGTGGGGTCCACGGCGGCTCTGATCTTGCGATGGAGCACTTTGGCGATCGCGGCGTCGCGCTGTCGGCGGGCGACCGCGTCGCGGGCCGCGGTCAGGGACTCGTACAGGTCGAGGCCGTCGGCCTTGGCGATGGACCGCGCCTGGGAGGTGATGACGGGGTGGCGGATCCAGTGGGCGAACACCTCGTAGGACGGCGGTGCGGGTGGCAGGCTCCCGGTGGCGCGCAGCCGGTCGCGGCGCTGGTTGCCGGCGTGCATCAACCAGACGAGGTACCCGAGGGCGGACATGCCCGCGTAGAAGCCGCCGACCAGGTGCTCGGGGTGGGCGGCCCAGTTGAAGGAGACGGCCCCGGCGGCGATCGCGGCGGACAGCAGGCGCGACACGATGGCCTGCTCGCCGAGCCGGCGTCGCACGTCGGCGTTGGCCATCACGACCACGCCGCCCAGCTCCAGCGCCGCGACGGCCGGGACCGCGACTGCCACCGGGACGCCTAGCGTGTCGACGGCGCCGGTGACCTGGCCGATGAGGGCGACCAGCAGCACCAGGACGTAGAACGCGCGGCGTATCCAGGCGGCGTGCCGGACTGCTGTTGCCAGGTCAGCGTCCAACGCGTCGCGAGTCGCCGCGGAGGCATCACGACGTGCTGACCCGGCCTGATCCTCGCCGCCCGGCGTCGTGCCGCCGGCGAGGACGGTTGCCGGCGGTGGCCACGCGGCGCCGTTGCGGGCGACGTTGGCCGGCTGGGGGCAGTCGCCGCCGGGTGTGGGCGGATCGTGCGGGCTGCCGCGACTCGCCTCGGGCGTCGACGTAGGGTGCGGCGTCATGGTTGTCCGCCGTCTCGGGGATCGGGTTTGCCGGTCGGCCGCTGCTTCTGCAGGGCGGCGATGAGCCGGTCGGCAAGCTTGATGGTGTCGTCGCTGGGCTCGGCGTCGATCTCGTCGAGCCGGCGGGTGAGCGTCCGGCGCAGGGTGCGGATCTGCTCGAGGTGTCCCAGTGCGGCGTGGGCGTGCATCGCCCGTTGGTAGAGGGCCTCGGCGTATGGGTCGTGGCGCATCGCGGCTTCCAGGACGGCGAGGGCTCGTGTCGGGTCGGCGGTCGCTGCGGCTAGGGCGAGGTGGGCGTCGAGGGCTTGGCGGCGGATGCCCTCGCGGTGCGCCTCGATCCATTCGTAGCCGGAGCCGTCGGCGAGTGTGCCGTCGTAGGCGTCGACGGCGCGTTGCAGGGCGGCGGTCCGGTCGGCGTCGGTGGTAGCGCGTTCGGCGTCGCGCAGCGCGTCGCGCATCCGCCACAGGTCGGTGTCGAGTGCCTCTCGGTTGAGGGTGTAGCGGCGCGGCGGGTGGGTGAGGTAGGTGGCGGGCCCGCCGGTGCGGGCGAGGGTCTTGCGCAGCGTGGAGACGTAGGTGTGCAGGCGGTGCGGCGCCTTTGAGGCCGGGGCGTAGGGGAGCAGGTCTTCGAGGATGTTGTCCTGCGCGGCGTCGCCGTCCTGCACGACGAGGTAGACCAGCAGTTCGAGGGCTTTCGCCCGCAGCGGCACGCTCGTGTCCATGTCCACGATGCGGGCGTCGCCGAGCACCCGCACCTTCACGCGTCCGCCGGGAGGCGCCGGCTGCTCTTCCTCCGCGGCCTGCGCCTGTTCAGCGGCGGGATCGCGCGGGTGTGCGACGACGGGAGCGGAGTCCTCGACGGCGACGTTCGGCTCGTCGTCGGCGGGCAGTGGTAGATCGGGGTCGCCGTCGTCGGCGTAGTCGTCGGCGTCGGCCGGGGCGGGTTGCGGGTCGGGGCCGCTGGCAGGTTGAGGGGTTTCGGTCGGTGCCGGGGGCCGGCGCTCGCCGGTGTGCGCTTCGGCGAGCGCGGTGAGCAGGTCGATCGTCTCGGCAGGGGTGAGGACGCTGAGGCGGCCGACGTCGGCGGGGTGCGTACCGTGGCGGGTCTCTCCGTCGGCGGGAGTGGTGGTGCCGTCGGCGTCGACGACGGCGGTGTTCCCGTCCGGCCAAGGACCGAGGAGGATGCCGTGGATGTCGAGGCGTTGTCCCTGGGTCAGCAGCGCGGCGATTCTGGCGCGTTCGTGGCTGGCCTCGGCGTCGGCGATGAACAGGATGGGCGGCTGCGGCTCCTCGTAGGGGTCGGCGCGGCGCACCTCGGCGATGGTGTCGACCTCGTGCTGGTAGGCCAGGCGGGTGCGGTGCAGGGTTTGCTCTTCGAGGATGG
The DNA here is from genome assembly GCF_007827635.1 of Micromonospora sp. CNZ296. Lineage (NCBI taxonomy): Bacteria > Bacillati > Actinomycetota > Actinomycetes > Micromonosporales > Micromonosporaceae > Micromonospora > Micromonospora sp. CNZ296. Next base: position 72,285 of record NZ_VISW01000019.1, on the reverse strand, counting down.
CCAGGGCGTCGTCGAGGCCGCCGGTGACGGTCAGGCGGGGCGTCTCGGGCAGCGCGACGGCGGCGGCGCCCAGCAGGGTGGCGGCGGTCGCCGAGGGGATGATGACCCAGCTGCGCGCGTCGGGGTTGTCCGCGCCGCCGGTGGCGAGGGCGGCGGTGAGGAATCCGCGGCCGGCGGCCTCCGCGCCGGGGCCGGTCAGTCCGAGGCCGGCTGGTGGCCAGACCGCGGCCAGCGGGTTGTCCAGTGCCGGCACGACCGGCGCGGGGGCGGTGTTCTGCTCTTCCGCTCCTGCGGGGAGTTCGGTGCTGGCCGGGACGTCCTCGACGTGGGCTACCTGGCTGTCGTCGTCGGCCGGAGGGCCGCCGGTGCTGGCCTGGAGGGGGCTGGCGGTGTCGAGGATGTCCAGGCCGTCGGTGTCCTTGCCCGTCTCGGCGCGTAGGCCCCGGCGGATCTGGGTGATGACCGCGGGCATCGGTTCGAGGTCGGGATCGTTGGTTCGGGCGTGCACGCCGGGAGGTCGCGGCTGGTAGCGGCGGCGGCGGTGGGCCCAGACCAGCGCGGCGGCTGCCGCGATGGCGAGGGCGAGGCCGAGGTCGATCCAGCTTCCGGTCAGCAGGGCAATGCCGTGCGGACGTTCCGATTGGTTGGATGGGCTGCTGGCCGGGGCGGGTGTGGTGGCGGCGGGACTGCTCGGTGTGCGGCTTGGTGTCGGCGGCGCAGGGGTAGCAGGCATGGCCGTTTCCGCTGGTGCAGGTCCGATGACGCCGTCGTCGCCTGGCCGGTCTGCGGTTCGGCTCGGCTGGGGCGAGGCGGTCTCGGGGCTGGCTGGCTCGCTCGCCGACGTGTCTGGTGCCGGCGGCTCCGGAGCTGTCGCGGGCTTGTCTGCCGGGGCCGGCGGGTCAGCGGGAGGTGTGGGGCGGGCCGCGGCTGGTGGAACGGCGTCTTCTGGGAGTTCGAGCGTCCAGCCGGGGTAGATGAGGTGGGGGCTGCTGAAGGTGCCGCCGACCGTGTCGAAGTGGGTGCCGCGGTTGAGCGCCCAGATCTCCGGCCAGCGGTTGGCGTCACCGAGCCAGTCCTCGGCGATCTCCGAGAGGGTGTCGCCGTGCCGCACGGTGCAGGTGTAGGTGTCACCGGCGGCGACGAGGGTGATCTGGCCGGCGGCGAGTCGCGTCGCGGGTCGATCCGTTTCGGTAGTCCGCGTCCGGTCCCCTAGGGCAGGCTCAGCCAATGGCGCATCCGGGCCGCCGGTCGCTGTCGCGGCTGCTGTGACGGTGGCGTCGTGTCCTGTCGCGATGGCTGCTGGGGTGAGTGCCGGTGCGGCCTGGGCGGCGGTGGCGAGCACGCCGCCGGTGATGGCGGCTATCAGGAGCGCGGCGAGGCCTCGGGCGGGAGCGATGGCTCTGGGTTGCGGCAGGCGGATGCCCGTCACGGCCTCGGCGACCTCCGCGACCAGTGACCAGATGAACGCCGCCCAGGCCAGCCACAGCAGGCCCACGAGGGTGTTGCCGAGGATCGTGTCGGTCAAGGGGGAGGTGAGGGCCGTGGCGACGTCCTGCCAGGTGGGGGCCTGGCGGGGTAGTGGCCAGCCGACGTATCGGATGAGCGCGTACGGCACGCCGGCGGTGAGCAGGACCAGAAGCGCGAGTCCGGCCAGGCGGCGGGCCGTGGCGGCGAGGAATGCGAACACTGGAGCTCCCGGTCGTGCAGAGGCCTGGTCAGGAAGGGGCGGTGACGCCGGTCAGAGGATCGGCCGTGGCGGTGGCGGACAGCGGCAGGCCGGTGATCCCGACCAGGTGCAGCAACTGTGTTTGCCGGGTGCCGGTGATCGTCACGGTGACGGTGGTTGTGGAGGCGGACGCGGTGACCTGTCCGTCGACGCCGGCTTGCTGGGCGAAGGTCCGCGCGGCTGCGGCGGCCTGGGCGGGCTGGAGCTGGACGGCGCCGGTGGCCCGGTAGGTGGCGAGGTCGATCTCGCGGGCGCCGGCCCGGGCGGCGGCCTGAGCGACGTCGAGCAGCCGCACCTTGTCCGACATCGCCAGGCCCAGGTCGAGGACCAGGCCGGCGAGGATGAGGACGAGGACGACGCCGAAGATCGTCCACGGCGTGATCTGGCCTCGGTCGTCGCGGCGGGCCTGCCGCAGGCGTCGACGCGATCGGCTCGTGGCACCCATGTCACGCACCACCGCTCGGGTTCGAGTCACCCGAGGATTCAGGAATCCCGAACCCGAGGGGAACCCCGCGGTAGGTGTCGAGGGGCTGCACAGAAGTGCCGCGGATGGTGATCGTGCCAGGCAGGCCGAGGCCGTAGAGGTCATCGAGGCGGACGGTGCACGCCACGGTGGCGCTGACCTGCCCGCCGGGGACGAACGCGCCCGGCTCGACGGTGACGGTGGCCGGCTGGCAGGTGAAGGTCCGCCCAGCCAAGGTGGCGGAGGCGCCGTCCGCGCCTGCGGCGCGGGCCTCGCCGGGCGTGCGGGCGAGCGACGCCTGCCGAGCCGCGGCGGCCGCAGCGGAGTTGACGTCGATGGCGGCCGAGGCCAGGCGCAGGCACGCCACCACCGCGAGGGCAGCCAGGACCATCAGCGGTACGTAGCTCAGCGCCATCTCGACGCTTACCGAACCTCGGTCTCCGCGCAGCCGCGCTGCAGGCCGGCGGGGTGATTGTCCGCTGCGGCCCTGCTGGCGGATCACGTCGAGTCTCCTTCCACTCCAGATGGCAAGGGGGCCAGCGACAGAGTCAGCCGGAAACGCTCGACCGGGGCGCTGGCCTGGGTGCTGACCTGCAGGCGCAGGAACGGCACGACGGCGGGCACCCGGCCTGCCACTGCCACGGTGGCGGTGTCGGCGGTTCGGGTGACCGACACGCGCGGGTCGACGACGACCTGCCCGGCGACCTGGTCGAGGACGGCGGTGGCGTCGGCGTGGCCGGCGGCGGCGGTGCCGCCGGACACTCTGGTGGTTTGCAGGGCGTGGTTGGCGGCGTGCTGGACGCCGAGTTGGGCCAGGGCCCACAGGGCGAACTGCACGCCGACGAGGACGAGCAGGAACAGCAGGGGCGCGTAGAGGACCACCTCGGTGGTGACGGACCCGCGGTCACCACCGAGCCGGCGTCGCCTGCCTCGTCGGGTGCGGTTCATGGCTAGAGGTTGATTCCGGTGATCTTGGTGATGATCTTGCCTTGGAAGATGGCGTAGACGGCTAGGACGAGGGTGACGAGCAGGGCGATCCACATGACCTTCTCGGTGGTCTCGGAGCCTTGGTCGCCGGAGTCGCGCAGCCGGCGGGCCCGGTCGGTGAGAGTGAGGTGTGCCAGGGTCAGCAGGGCCATCAGCTTGCTGGGGTGCACGGTGTTTCTCCTTCTGGTGTGTCGGGGTCAGAAGCTGTCGACGGCGGTGACAGCCGGGTAGAGGAGGAACAGCATGTAGGCGGCGGCCAGGAGCATGACCGGCATGGACATGCGTTCGGTGGCGGAGTTGGCTCTGGCCTCCAGGGCGGCGGCCTGGTGGGCGCGCAGGGTGGCGGCGCGGATGGTGAGGGAGTCGCGGATGCGGGCGCCTTCGGTGCCGGCGAGGCTCATCGTCGCGGCGAGTTCCTGCAGTTCGACGACGCCGGTGTCCTCGCCGAGCTGGCCGAGGGCCTGCCAGGGCGGGATGCGCAGTAGCCGGGCGGTGGCCACGGCTCGGTTCAGGCGTCCGGCGGCCCAGCCGTGGGTGTCGGCGCAGGCGTCGTCGAGGGCTTGTTCGAGTCCGGCGCCGCCGGCGAGGGAGATGACGACGAGGTCGAGCACGGCGGACAGGGCGTAGCGCAGCTCGTCGCGGCGCCGCTGGGCCTCGGCGTGCACGGTGGTCTCGGCCAGCCACCAGCCGCCGGCCGCGCCGGCAAGTGACGCCCACAGCGGCATGCCGGCGGCGAAGCTGACCCCGCCGGAGGCGAGGACGGCCATCGCGACCGGGGGCAGGAGCAGGCCGGCGAGGACCGCGAGGGCCTGGTCGGCCAGGTGGGTGGCGGTCGGCCGTCCGAGTACGGCGAGGTCGGCGCGCATCCGCTGCCGAGGCAGGCCGAGGGCACGCAGGGGCGCGGCGAGCAGCCGGGTCCTGGCCCCCACCGGTTCTTCCGGGGCAGTCGGGGTGCGGCGCAGGGCGTCGAGGGCCTGGGCGAGGCTGGGCCGGGCGGGATGCAGGCCGGTGCCGGCCAGGACCAGGCCGAGCCCGGCGACGACGCCGCACGCCACCACGAAAGCGGCCATCACGCCACCTGCCCGAGCTGGTCGGCCGAGAGCACCCGTGGCGGTTGCGGGACGCGGGAGGCGCGGGCCAGCCACCAGAACCCGCCGGCGAACACCGCCCCGACGACAAGGAGCACGAGCTGTCCGGTGACGCTGCGGTACGGGGCGAGGAACCCGCGGTTGAGCAGGATCAGCCCGGCGACCATCGCCACCGACGTGCCGGTGATGACCCGGGCGGCCGTGCGGGTCGCGGCCCGTTTGGTGGCCACCCGCATCCGGATGCCGGCGAGCTCGCGGGCGGTGGCGGCGAGGCTGGTCAGGCACTGGGACAGTTGCCCGCCGTGGTAGCCGGCGGCCTGAGTCAGGGCGCGCACGACGAGGTCGGCGGTGGGGTCGGCGAGGTCGGCGGCGAACGCGCGCAGCGCGTCGGGCAGCCGCGCACCGCCGCGCACCGCCCCCGCGAGGGCCTGCACCTGGGGACGGATGGGCTGGGGGGTAACAGGGGCGGTGGCGGTGATGGCCTGCTCCAGGCCGGCTGCCGAGGACAGGGTGTCGCGCAGCAGCTCGGCCCAGGTCGCGATCGCCTCGATCCGGGCGATCGCGCGGGTGTGCTCCCGGTCCGGACCGAGGACGCGGGGCAGCGCCCACACCGCGGCGGCGGTCAGCAACGCCGCGACCGGCCAACGGGTCGCCGCCGCGGCGGCGAATCCAGCGACGATGGCCGCGAGGAGCCGGGTGCGGTCGGCCGCCGTCCACCGTTGCCGTGTCCGGGTGGTCGGGGTGCCGGGTGGGCGGCGGCGTATCCCGTCGGCGACGAGGATCAGGCCTGCGGCGCAGCCCAGGCCGAGCAGGATCGGCAGCAGGCCCATGCTCACCACCGGTCCCGAACGAGGAGGTCGGGGTTGAGGCCGGCGGCGGTGAGCTCGTCGAGGGTGTCGGCGCGGATCGGCGCTGCGGGGATGGCGCGCCGGTCGGGGCCGGGGCGGAAGATCTCGTTGGAGGGGACCTGGGTGCCGTCGGTCTCCAGGACCTGGCGGATGGAGGACACCACCCGGGTGCCGTCGGTGGCGACGTCCAGGTGGATGACGAAGTCGACGGCCTGGCCGATGAGCACGTTCGCGGCGTCGAAGGTCAGCTTCTCCGGCGCCTGCATGACGTACATGGCCAGCCGGGTCAGCGCCTGCTTGCTGGAGGAGGCGTGCAGGGTGCACATGCTGCCGTCGTTGCCCTGCGACATGGCCAGGAGCATGGGTACGGCCTCGGCGCCGCGGGTCTCGCCGACGATGACCCGGTCCGGGCGCATCCGCAGGCCCCAGCGCACCATCGTGGACATGTCGATGCCGCCGACGCCTTCGAGGTTCGGTTCCCGCTGCTGCAGGGCAGTGGTGTTCGGGTGCGCGTCGCTGTCCTCGTCAAGACCGAGTTCGTAGGCGTCCTCGACGGTGACGATCCGCTCGTGCGGGCTGATAGCGCCGGCGGCGGCGCGCAGCATGGTGGTCTTGCCGACGCCGACGCCTCCGCAGATCACGATGTTCTTGCGCGCCCGCACCAGCGCCCGGATGAGTTCCCGCAACCCCACCGTGATCTCTCCGCGGTGCAGCAGGTCGTCCAGGGTCACCCGGTGCAGGGTGTTGCGGCGGATCGACAGCGAGGGGCGTTTCGCTACCGCCATCACGGCGAACAGGCGTTGCCCGCCGGGCAGCCGCAGCGACAGGCCGGGGGAACCGCGGTCGAAGCGGCGCTCCTCCTGGCCGCTGCGCGCCGCCGCGATCCGCACGAGGTCGATCAGGTCGTCGTCGGAGGCGGCGACCGGCGGCACCCGCTGCACCCGCCCGTCGGTGGTGCGGATCCACACGTTGTCGCAGCCGTTGGCGAAGATGTCCTCCACCCGCGGGTCGTCGATCAACCTCTGCAAGCCGCCCAGGCCGGTGAAGCTGTCCCGCAACGCCCGCGCCAAGGCCGCCTCGGCCTGCGGAGTGAGCGGCACACGGCCGGCGGAGATGTCCTCGCGGGCGTGGACGACGAGTTCCTCGGCGATGTATCCCGCGATCACCGCGTGCCGCTCGCCGTCGGGAAGCTGCGCGCCGTGCGCGGCCAGGCGGTCACTGACCCGGGCCCGCAGCCGCGCCACCACCTCCGGCGGCGCCGCGGTCGTGCCGCCGTTCAGGGTCGAGGCGGTCACCGCACGACCTCCAGCGCCGCACCGGCGGGCCGCCCGCCGGCCGCGACGGACGCGGCGAGGGCGCGCAAAGCCTGGGCGAGGCGGGTACGTGTCCACGCCCGCCCCGTCATCCGCCCGGCGAGGACGCCCGCGCCCCACCGGTCGGCGGGCAGTTGCGCCCACACCGGGACACCGAGGCGCCCGCTGATCTCGGCCGGGGTGTAGGCGGACCTGCCGCAGACCGCCAGTCCAACAACTCCCGGCCGCGCCGCGGCGCGCAGCGCCGGCAGGCGGGTGTCCAGGTGGTCCAGGTACTCCGTCGACCCCGACGTGACCAGCACGACCGCGTCAGCGGAGCGCAGCAGGCCCCATGCCGGGCTGTTGGCGTAGAGGCGACCCGCGTCGGCGACCACTACCGGCGCCAGGCGTGCGACCGCCTCGGCCTGGCCGGCGAGGACCGACACCGCCCCCGCGGCGGTCTCGGCCGCCCCCGGCCCGACGAGGACGTGCAAACCCAGCGGCACCTGCTGCACATACGGTGCCGCCCCGCCGGTGTGCCCGCCGTGCCGGGCCGCCGCCGCCAGGGACGCCAGTCCCGGCTCCTGCGCCAGCCCGAACCGCGCCGCGACCACCCCACCACCGGGGTCGGCCTCCACCAGCAACGCCGGACGGTCCGGCCACAACGCCGCCATCCCCAACGCGGCCGTCGACGCGCCCGGCGCGCCGGATACCGACGCCACCACCACCAACATCTCACGCACCTCCTCACGTCTCACTGAGACGGGCCGAGCTGCACCAGCGACACGTCCCCCGGAGCCGCCGCGACCGCTTCCGCCGCATCCGCGGCGAGCAGCACCGTCACCAACTGCGTGCCCACCTGGTCCGCGCCCGCCGCCACGGACACGACCGTGGCCACCGCCCGGCGCACACCGTTGTTCTGCTGCGGCGCCTGCTGCCCGCCCCCCGCAGGCGGGGCGACCAGTACCACCACCCGCGACCCGGCGGTCAGGCTCGTCGGGGCCCGGCCCGGCTTGACCGGCACCGCGATCACCGCCTGCCCCGCCGCAGGCCACGCCGCCGGCCCGACCTGCGCCGACACCAGCAGGCTCCCTGCCGCCAGCGGCACCGCCGCCGAACGGCCGACGATCCCGCCGCGCTGCTCAGCTCGCACGAGGTCCAGGCCGGACGGGTTCGCCACCCGCACCACCCGCACATCGGCGTCGGTGATGACCTGACCCGCCGGTACGTCCCGCGCGACGGCGAGGAACTGCTCGTCGGCGTGCCGGCGCAGGTCCACCTGCCAAAACGTCACCACCGTCGCCAGGACCAGCAGCAGCCCGGCGACCACCCGCCGGCCGCTGCGCCGCCCCACCCGCCGCATACCGGTGGACACCGGCGGCAGATCCGCAGCGGCGGTGCTCCCCGCGCGGGAACGCTCCGTGGTGACGCTCACCGGACACCTCCGACGATCGCCTGGGACTCCGCCACCCGCACGGACACCGTCGAGGTCGTCGTGAGCGGAGCGAGAGTGCCCCCACTACCGGCACCAGACCAGGTGACCGACCACGTCACCGTCGCCCGCAGCCGGAACGCCGCCCCCGCCGCGACAGCGGACGAGGAGGTGTAGGTGTGCCCGCACGGCGAGGCCGCCCGCGGGTCCGTGCCCGGCTTCCACGGCTTGCCCGGACCAGTGCACGTCAGGTCGTCGCTGCCGTCGCCGAAGGACCACACCACCCGGGTCGGTGTCGCGGCGGCGGTGACCGACACCCCAGGCACCGACGCGGTCGCCGATTGGGCACCCCACGTCGCCGGGTCCACCCATAGCCACACCGGCACCTGCACCAGCACGAACGGCGCGGTGGCGGGATTCGTGCGGATCTGCGGCGAGGGCAGGCGCAGCCGAGAACGCGCTGTCTGCGCCAACGCCGCCAAGTTCACCGTCGGTGCCTGGTCCAGCCACACCGGCACCCCCTGCGAACCCAGCCCGTTGCCCACGCAGGTCCGCGAATACCAACCGCCCTCCGGGCCCTTGCCCGGCGGGGGCGGGAGACCCACGTCGACCGGCGCCCAGTAGCAGCCGTCCTCGCCACCGCCACCCGAGCCGTCACCGGACCCGCCGCCGCCCTGGCTGCCGCCGCTGGAGCCGCCAGGGCCGCCGGGGGTGCCGGCGCTGATCTCGCATTCGGGAGCCGACGGGTTCTGCGTGCAGCTGACCCCGCCGATACCGCCGTCGGCACGTGCCGGGCTTCCGGATGCCAGCACGACCGCTGCCGCGCCCGCGGCGATCAGGCATCGAGCGGTGCGACGCATCAGCACGACCCCACGTCCTGGACGCCGAAGCTGGTGACCTTCCAGCCGCCGGCCGCGAGGTTCGTGACCGTGGCCCGCGCACTCCGCCGGCCCCCAGGCACGTCGTTGATCGGCTCGCCCGACAGGTTGTAGACCAGGAACTTGCTGTCGTCGATGCAGTCGGTGACTGTCACCGTCGCGGGCGAGGACGCGAGTGCGACCTCGGCCGCCTGCGGGCTCAGGACGTACTCGCCCTTGAGTACCTGCTTCTTGCTCCGGTAGTCAGCCAAGCCGTTCCTCAACGTCTTCAGCGCGCCGTCACTGGCGAACTTGCTGAGGTCGGGCTCGTCGGGATTCGCGGTGAGCCCGGCCTTCGCGTACGCGGCCCACATACCGCGGTAGGCCTCCAGCGCGGCACCTTCGGCGGCACCGCGCGGATCCTGGCTCGGCGCGGAAACAGCGACGGAGACAGTGGGAGACGGACCCTGCCCGGTGTTCCCGGCGTCGCAGGCTCCCGCGCCGGCCGCCAGGCACAGGCCGATCGCCGAGCCCGCTACCCGGAAGCGGCGGGCTCCCACCCGGGCAGTGGAGGTTCGCTGTCTGTTACGGATTGTCATCTGCCGCCCTGCCTCCTGACGGTTCTTGGCGACAGCGACGCGAGCTCGCCCCGCTGTCGTGGAAGTTGCACGTACGAATGCCTGAACCCACCTCTACACCCGGCCCCCGCGGTTACCGCAACGTGCTTACCTCTCCGTGATTACCGTCAGGTGCTCACCCCGGGGTCACCTCCAATGCAGATATCTCGGTGCAATACGACCGCTGGGTGTCGGGTTCGCGACACTATGCCCGCAGGGATCGAAGGCCCTAGAATCCTCAGAAAATGTCAAGGGAGCGCCCACCATGAGCCGCATCGCCGAGGGCCCTCAGCCCGCCGACCTCGCCGAGGAGCTCGCCCGCCGCTCCACCGCCATCGCAACTTTGGTGACTATGCGTGATCGCGCGGCTGTCACGATCGGGGATCTCGGCGGCGTGGACGAGGCGTCCCGCGAGGCGCTGCGGGCCGACCTGTGCTGGCTCGCGGCGACCGGACTCCTGCGGCGGGAACCGCACGGCAGTTGGGACGTGATCGCCGCCACAGGTGCCTACCGCTTGTCCAACATGGGGCGCGCGCTGGCCGATGCCCTAAATGCGCTGGCCGAGGGCTACCGCCACCTGACCAGCGCGCCAGCTATCCAACGACGCGACTCGATACCGCAATGATCTCCGCCTCACTCAACGTGAATTCTCTGTTCACGTAGAGCAGTCGATCACCTAGACTCGTCCTCTGGCCGACCTTGACGGGGAGGGGAGGCGGATGGACGACGACCTTCACGCCGTGCACGACGCGATCAAACTGTGCGCCCAGCGGTGGACCCTGGAGATCCTCACGGCACTCGGCCAACGGCCGATGCGATTCTCAGAGCTGCTGCGCGAGATCCACCCGGCACCGAGCTCGAAATCGCTCAACGACGCCCTGCGCCGCCTGCGCGACAGTGGCTTGGTGCACCACACCGACGACGCGGGCGCCGGTACCTACACCCTGACCGCCGCCGGCACCCACCTGCTGCCGCTGCTCTCATCGTTCATGCGCGAGATGCGCCGCTGGTCAGACACCTACCGCGACGGCTACGCCCAACCAACCGGCGCGGACGCCGGACCGGCGTAGGCCCATCGCGCCTCACCACGGCGACAGCCGATGAATCCCACGGCGCTGGGGCTGGCGCTGTTCGGCGGCGCCCTCGCCGGCTTGACGCTGCCCCACGTGTACATCTGGCTGGTGGCCAAGCCGCAGGCCAGCGCGGACCTGCCACCGCCCCAGGCGGGCGGAAGCGGCACCTCGGCACCCCGCTGCGTTCCTGTCAGGAGAGCGGCGATGCTGGTGGCCGTCTCGGAGTTGTGCGGCATCGGGCTGGCTGTTGCCTCCGCCGGCCTGGCCTGGCTGCTGCGCGACGCCCCAGGCGGACTGCCTCTGCTGGCGGTCTGGCTGGTAGTAATGCACACCGGCGTGCTGCTCGCCGCCGTCGACGTCGCGGTCCGCAGGCTGCCCACCCCCGCGATCAGCGCCGCCGCCCTAGCCGTCGGCGTTGTACTGGCCGGCCAGGCAGCGACCACGGGCCAAGCCCACACACTGGTCACCGCCGCGCTCGCCGCAGCAGCGCTCGGCGGTCTGTACCTGACTTTGGTCCTCGTGGCGGGCAGCGCAATCGGCCTGGGCGACGTGCGGCTGGCCGCGCTGCTCGGCGCAGCACTGGGCGCCACCGGCTGGCCCGCGGTGCTCCTCGGCGGCCTCCTGCCCTTCGTGCTCGCCGTCCCCGAAGCGCTGGCACGCCTGGCGCTGCACCGCGCACACATCATCGCCTTCGGCCCGTACATGCTCGCCGGAGCGCTGCTGGCAGCCGCAACCATCAGATAACCCCTAGAAGGAAGCGCCGGAAGCGCGGCATGCGTCAGCGGCCTCGACCGGCCGGGGAGGCCGCATTGAGCAGGTGGGGCTTGACGACGAGCTGATTAAGGGCATCAGCGATTACGCAGCCGAACACCACGGGCGACGGGGTGCCTGGCGGACGGCGTACCGACGGGGAACCCAGACTGGGTACGTCATCATTGACGCCGATACTCTGGCCGGCACAAGGCAAGAGGAGGGGGCGCCGAGTGACCGCCGACGAGGCAGCAGCAGTTCTAGTCGCTGCAACAGCGCAGCCTGACTGCGATCGAGCCGTCGCTTGGCTTGCAGAAGGCCGAGATTTGCGTACATCGACGCAAAGCTGGCGCGACGTGTTCGCCGCCCTGGCAGTCCTTCCAGTGACACGGCTGTCAACGGAGGCCCTCAGGCAGGCGGCGGCTCGTTCGGCGGTTTCGCATCTGGACAGCAGCGCTGATCTGCTCGCGATTGACCGCGTTGTCACGCCTAACCAACACCAGGCGGCGCTCGACACTCTCGCGGTTCACGCTGTTGGGCACTCACTAGCGAACCTCACGGCGGAGGTAGTGCACGCGGCGCAGGCGGATAACAAGCACGTGATGACCTGCCTCTGTGACATCGCCGGACTCTCATACCGCGACCTCGCTGACAGGTTGAGGTCCAGCGGCGCAGCAGCGCCTCCCGGGGAGCCGGATGGGGCGTGGAGCACCACCCAGGTTAAGGCGGCGTGGAGGGTTCTGGATACTCACGTGGCTGGCGAGCTTACTTCGATGGTGACGGGAGGAACGCCTGCACGGGCGATCGAGCACCTGTTCGGCGTGCCAGAGCGAAGCGCGACTGGGTGGGAACTCGTGTCCGATCTGTACCAGAACGGCGTGCCATTCTCAGTGCTCCTTGCCCAGCGAGGTGCTGGCGGAGCTTGGCTCGCCCACCGCAACCGCACCAACAACCTCCTCATCGGCGTCATCACAGACGAACTCGAAGCGGTCCTCGGTGCCGAGGGCATCGAGGTCCTCACGCAACGCAACCTCGGCCGCAAGCTCTGGCACCAGCTCCTTGGACCGGCTGCCGGCCCGCTGCAGCTGTGCGCGATCCGCCGCGACAGCAACCATGATCCGGAGCCCATCTTGGGCGTCACCATCGCGAGCGCCCGGGACGGTGGCACCGTGCGAAAGAGTGTCGGGCAGCTTGAGCCCCTGCCTCCGCAGTTCCCGCACCTACTGCTCGCCGCCGTCGTTGTGGGTCCCGGGTGGGCTGACCGGGTGCAATCCACCGCCGGACTCGCGCGCGCCTTCGAGGGCCATGTCTACACCGAGCGACAGCTGCCGGCGCTCGCGCAGTTGGCGACCCAGCTGAAGTAGCCTCGTCTGTCGTACCTGTTCCTGAGATTGTCGTACCCGTCGGGGACAATGACGCCGACCTCCGGTGGAGTGATCGGCGGCTACTCTTGTGCTGGGAGATGTTCAAGTGACGACGACCGTTGGGGCGCGAACCGAGGCCATCGAGGCCGCCCGTCAGGCGGCTCTTGCCAGCGGGAGCGCTCGCCGCGAGCTGATCACGTACAAGGGTAAGGACGTCCTTCTCCCTGTGGTAAGCATCCCGCTTGAGCTCACCCTGTACAGCCCCTCAAGCCACCGCATCCGAGCGCAGATTCTCTCCGCTTCGGAGGAGGTGCAAAAGCTCTTCCAGAAGGAGCCGTGGGGCGAGAAGGCGCAGGCTTTCCTTGAGGAACAGCTGCGCGCTACGGAGGGATATCCCCGCATCAAGGGTGCGCTTGAGGCTGATGGCCAGCGCTACCCCGGCGTGGTGAGTCACACCGGCGTGCTGGTCAACGCGAATACGCGCGCCGCTGCGCTCCGCGACCTCGGCAAGCAGTACATCGAGGTCGTCGTCCTGCCGACGGACGCCACGGACAAGGAGTTCCGGGCGATCGAGGCGTCCCTCCAGATGGAGGAGGACGTCAAGCAGGGGTATTCCAACGTCAACACACTGCTCTTCGTCAGGGACCTCCTGCAGGACTACTCGAAGGAGGAGATCGGCCTCCTCACGTGGCGTGAACTCCGCGCAAAGGGCGACAGGGGCCGGAAGGAGGCTGCAGCCAAAGTCGACCAGGAGTTGTCCATCCTCCAGATCATCGAGAGTGTCAGGGCGAGGTCGCAGCCACCGATCCCGTGGACGTTCTTCGAGGGGATGCGCCAGAGCCTTCTGGAGATCGCCGCCGGGTATCAGAAGACCGCCAAGACGAACCCGGTGAAGGCGGCCCAGATCCGAGATGCGCGGATTGTGGGCATGCTTGCCGGACTTGGATACTCGAAGCTGCGCGAGGTCGATGACACCCTCGTCGCCTCATACCTCGGTGATGCCTTCGCTGAGAACTCCGTGGTCGGTGTCGTAGCAAATCGTGAGACCGCAGTTGGCCTTGCCGAGCCCGAGGGACTCGACCTGTTCGGCGATCCCGATGCTGACGGCTCGGCGGCCAGCGACTCTCCTACGGCCGTACCGTTCGGTGACCTCGTCACGCTGCTTGCAACGACGGTCGACGCCCCCACGGTCGAGATCTCGTCTGCGGATGGCACAGCGCAGACGATCAGCCGCCAGCAGCTTCTCGGGGGTATCTCCACCGCTTACGCCACCGCCATCGAGGCCAAGAGTCTTGACGATGCACAGGGCGACGAACTCCTCGCGCCGACCAAGCTACTCAAGGAGGCTGCGAAGCGGATCGACGCCGCACGATCATCGTACGAAAGTGTGCGCGCCCGCGCGGACTTCGACGCAGGGGCGTGGAAGAAGGCGTATGAGGCTTTGGACCGCGCGATCCAGGAGCTCACTGACGCCTATCCATCTGGTGGCTCAGCATGACCACGCCTACCGCGACGGCGCCCAAGGTCGCGTTGCGTCTGGACGGAGCCCCACCGCGGGTACACGCCAGGCGGGGCGAGGGGGTCCCCGACAGCTTCTGGTTCGAGCTCATGACGGAATGGGCGGCCGACCCCACCGTCGGAAACGCCAGTTCACAGGCACTCTGCAACCTCGAACGCGTTCTGAGCAGGATGGCCTGGGTCGGACCAGCAGGGCGGCGGGACCGTGTCGGCTTAGACATCTCCCCCGAGTTGCAGGACATCCTTCGTTCAACTCACGCCGAGCGCACGACCCTGTCGGGCATCCTCGAGACCCTGCCACGGCTCACGCCGCAGCAGGCTCAGGCCCGGCTCGACGCGAGCCGCTTCGTACGCGCACTGCGTCCATTCCAGCTCCGCGACCTTGCGCACCTGTTGAGCCTCCCGCACGGCGCGAACTTCTCAGTGCCGGGGGCTGGCAAGACGACAGTGGCTTACGCAACGTACGAAGCTGAGCGTGTCGCCGGCCGGGTTGAACGACTCCTGGTGGTAGCGCCACTGTCGGCATACGATGCCTGGACATCCGAGGTCGAGGTCTGCTTCGACGGTGGCCAGCCACCCGCCGTACGGGCCTACAACGGCGGGTATATCCCCCACGAGGCCGAGATCCTGCTCGTCAACTACCAGCGACTCGCCGCGAACTACGAGGACCTGAGTGCCTGGGTTCGCGCGAAGCCGACAATGGTGCTCCTCGACGAGGCGCACCGGATGAAGAAGGGCTGGGACGGCCAGTGGGGCAGCGCCTGCCTCTCGCTGGCGTTCCTCGCCGCTCGGCGCGATCTGCTCACGGGTACGCCCGCCCCGCAGTCGCCGGCCGACTTCGTTGCGCTCATCGACTTCCTGTGGCCCGGCCAAGCCCGACGCGTTCTGCCGCCGGAGGCATTGGTGAACCCAGCCCCGCCGGGCGCGGGTGCGGCGATCGCGTCGCGCATCGCGCCCATGTTCACCCGCACCAAGAAGGCCGAGCTGGAGCTGCCACAACCCAGCATCCGAGCTGTCCCGGTGCCGCTGGAGGGCCTGCAGGCGACCATCTACGCCGCCCTGCACGACCAGTACGCTGGCGAGCTGCGTCTGAGTATGAACGCCCGGGTGGAACTTGCCCGCATGGGCGACATCGTCATGTACCTCCTCGAGGCGGCCACGAACCCGAAGCTGCTCAGTGCTGGCTCAGCGGGCGACGACATCTTCCGGCACCCTCCGCTGGATGTTCCTCGAGGAACGCCGCTGTGGGAGGTCATGCAGCGGTACAACCAATACGAGACGCCGGCGAAGTTCCGAGTGCTCCTCTCGATGATCAAGGAGAATGCGGACCTGGGTCGTAAGACACTGGTCTGGACGAACTTCGTTCGCAACATCAAGCTTCTCGAGAGCATGCTGGCGACCTACACGCCGGCGCTCATCTATGGCGGCATGCCGTCGTCACTCAGCCAGCCCGATGCCGAGCGGACCCGCGAGACCGAACTGGAGAAGTTTCGGTCAGACCGCCACTGCATGGTCCTTATCGCGAACCCAGCGTCGATGAGTGAGGGGGTCAGCCTGCACAAGGAGTGCCACGACGCTATCTATCTCGACCGAACCTTCAACGCCGGTCACTGGTTGCAGAGCATCGACCGCATCCATCGACTCGGTCTACTGCCTTCGGACGAGACGCGTATCCGGTATCTGGTGACTACCGGCACCGTCGACGAGGTGGTGGACGCTCGCATCCACATCAAGGCGAAGAATCTCGCAGAAGCACTCGATGATCCGAGCCTTGTGGGTACTGCGCTCCCAGATGAAGACTCTGAAACGCTCGAACGCGCCGTCGACAGTGACGACCTCCGGGCGCTCTTCGCTCACCTGCGAGCGGGACCGAGCGGCTCCCGAGACCTCGTCGACTGATCATGACGCCTCTCTGCCCTACAGCGTTCGAACTTGAGGCTGCTGTCCGAGCGTGCCAGCTGATCGGCGCCGGCGCTCACGCCATGGACGCACGCCATTCGTACGCTGTCGCGCCAAGCGGCGGCATCTTCAACGCACGCCACCTGGAGGACGGGCAGGCGCTGCTGGAACGCGTCGGGGTCCTCGTCCGTACAGGCGACTGGCTCGCGCCAGCCGAAGAGTTCGCGACCTTCGCATCGATGCCACTCGACGCTGCTACCGAGTTCCTGCTAGCGCACTGCCTCATGCGTGAGCCGCCTCTATGGCTCTTCACCGTGGCGGATCAGGGCGATGCGATGATCCCGGAGGACGTGCTAGACGCGCTTAGCACGGTCTTTGACGCGCAACGCCGCGAGAACTTCCTGCTCATCATGGGCCGAAAGGTGGACGATGAGCGCATGAAGGTGATCGGGGCAGCCGGTGAGGAGTTCGTCGTCCAGAGCGCCCGCGAGTGGCTCCAGGGACTCGGCAGACACGATCTCGCGGCGGACGTCTGCTGGCTCAGCCAGCACAGCGACGACCTGGGGTACGACGTCAGCTGCCCGGATCCCGGCGGATGCCGACATCGCCTTGAGGTGAAGACGTCCGGACCGAAACCCGGGGTCTTCTCCTTCTTCCTCAGCCGCAACGAGGCCCGCACCGGCGCGGCGGACAACCACTGGTCTCTGGTCGCGGTCAAGGAGAACCTCGCCAGCGAACTCTATGTCGCGGGCTGGCTGACCGGGGATGATCTTCGCCCCTTCCTGCCGACCGACCATGGAGGTGCCCGATGGGAAACGGTCCGCATCGAGATCCCGACAACGAGTCTTCGGCCGGGGCTTCCTATGCCCGGCCATCAGCACGGTGTGCCCGTGCCACCGCAAGCAATCGGCCCGACCGGGGGCGGTTCCAAGCCCGCTGACCATGTACTCGACGTGCCTGATAAATGATCACCCCAGCAACATCGATGCCGGGCATTTCAGCTATGGTGCGGGACGACGTATTGTGACGACGAGAGGGGAAAGATGTGACCGTCACTACCCCGCGCGCCGTCGCCACGGCCTCAGTATCAGAGGCACTCGCGCCCGTTCTCCGCTCTCCGCTTCGCCACCTCGACGTCAACGTGATCAGTGCCGCCGCGAAGGCGGAGAGCCGCAACCGTGAGGTCCACCTCCCTCCGGTGAGTGTGTACCGGTGGTGGGCCCGCCGAACCGACGCCGTGAACGGTTCCCTAGTTCAGGCCGTTGCCGCCGAGACGAACTCTCCGATGCTGATCGTCGACCCCTTCGCCGGCGGCGGCGTCATCCCGCTTTCCGCGGTCACCAGGGGGCACCAGGTCTACGCACAAGACCTCAACCCGTGGGCAGCGACCGGACTCGCTGCGATGCTCGCACTGCCCTCACCTGACGACCTGCGGGAGGGCGCCGCATCGCTGACTCAACGCGCCACTGCACTGGCGAAGGCCGCCTACGGCACGTCAATGCAGGACGGCTCCCTCGGACACGTCAGCCATACCTTCCGTGTCGCAACGAGCTGCTGCACCACATGCGGTGAACGCAACCGGCACTTTCCGTATGCGATGGTTTCCCTGCTCGCCCGCAAGGAGCGGGGTCTGCCCGAGGCATACCTCAGCTGTAAGCGAGGGCACCTGCAGCTCGGTCGCAGCGACAGAACAAGCCGTTGCAAGACATGCAAAACCATCATCGAGCCGTCGGCGATCTACACACCCGGCCGTGTCGTCACGTGCTCCAGGGGCCACCGCGAGAGCCTTTCGGAGCGGACCGCGGCCGGCGCGTGGCAGTGGGAGGTAGTTCTGGTCGAGCGGGCGAACGGCTTCCGTCGCGAGCTCGCAATCCCGACAAACCCCGAACTCGCAGCTGCTGACTCCCCTCGATGGGGCGAGCCGGTATCCCTTGGTGCCATCCCCGAGGGCGCCGAGACACGCGTCCTGCTCCGCCACGGCTTCCGGGACTGGTCAGACCTCTACCCCGCGCGGCAGGCCTTCATGGTGCGTGAGCTCCTCGATTTGCTACCGGAGTGCTCGAGCCAGCCCGCAGTGCAAGCGGCGCTGCGGATGGCGATCATCGGTAGCACTGAGATGGCTGGTCACCTCTCGCGATGGGACCGTTGGTACCTCAAGAGCTACGAATCCATGGCAGGCCATCGCTTCAATCTCACGACGTTCGCCGCGGAGCCGAACGTGTGGGGCACGGAAGTCAGTGGACGCGGGACCGTGCTACGTCGCTTAGGTCGACTGGTTCGCGCTGCGGAATGGCTGCACGCTCGCACCGGCGGACCCCTGACTGTCAAGCTACGCCGCACCAGTGAACCCGAACCATCCCAACCCGGGGCGGCGACGGTGCATGTCGTCGAAGGCAGCAGCGAGCGGATGTTGCTACCGAGCGACTCGGCCGACTTGGTCCTGACAGATCCGCCTTACCACGACGACGTTCAGTACGGTGAGCTGTCCCTGCCGCTGCGATCGTGGGCTGGCCTCATCGACGGCGCTCTCGCCGGTGAGGCCGTTGTCAACGCGGCGACAGGGCAACTGACAGGCGTCGGTGAGTACCAACAGCTACTGACAAGGATCTACGCAGAGAGCCGACGTGTGCTCAAGGAGGACGGCCACCTCATCTTTTCGTACGCCAACCGTGAGCCAGAGGCATGGGTGGCGCTACTAGAAGCCCTCCAGAATGCCGGTCTACGCACCGTAGGTTACGAGATCGTGCACTCCGAGAACGAGACCGACCAGGTCAAGCGCAGCGTCCGCGCTTGCACCATGGACCTTATTCTCGACCTGGTGCCGGCTGGACCTCGGCCGCTGCAGCAGCACCGCAGCACCGCCGTGGATGCCGACTCGGAGACAACTTTCCTGCACCTCGTCGGCTCAACAGCGCTACGAATCGGTGGCTTAGAGCACGGCTGGGAAGAAGACTTCATCGCCAGGGCGCGTGCCTCTGAGTTCCTGAGCGGCAGGCTCTAGGAGGACCGGCCCCGACATGGTGCCGGGGGCTGTTCTGCGTGACCGCGGACCTCACGTACATGGCCACACGGCCGGCAACCCTGTTGATCCGCTAACGTTTCCAGGATCGGACCTGCTGTCGCCATCGCGTCCGCCGCCGGTGAGGAGCTCAGGGCGTTGCTGCCGTAGCTCGCCGCACGACCGGTTGCGCATGTCGGACAGCGGTCCGACGCTCCAGTGCCGGCAGGATCACCCCGTTGCCCACTGGGTAGAAGGATCGAACCAGCCGGTGTGCGGGAACCACGCAAGGCACCTTCCAATCGGATAGGCCCACGCCCAAAGATGCGTGATCTCGGCAGGTAGCCGGGGCGGCTGGTCGGGCAACTCCCGGTATTCGTCGCTGAGACTGTGGTACGCGGGCCACGGCGTGCTGAAGGTTAAGGCGACGAAGACGTGCCGTTCCGATGCGTCTGTAGCAGCAAGCTTATGGCGAACATCTGCCCGCTTCGAACCGTGTAAGTATTCACTAGCCCAAGTGTGGAATGCCGGCCAGTCAGGGCCTGCTGCCCCTCCCACGCCACAGGGGTAGAGCAGTATCCTCGGATCTTCGTCAGCCCGGGCCGGGCGAGACAGAATCTGTACGACCCCGAGAGCAGCCAGTTGCCGGGCGGCTTCGTGATCGTTGTGGGAAAGTTCGCCTGCTGACCCAACGTGCTCGAACAGTGCGCCAGCGTCTTGGAGGGCTCGCAAGCGACCGGCGAGGGCGGATCTGAGGACGCGGAGATTTACAGTCTGGGCGACAGTGACGTACCAGATCCTGCCGAGTTCGGGGGCGAGTATCTCCTGGTCTCTGAGGACAAGCTGTGTCATCTGGGCGTAGGACGGTTCGACATCAGCAACGACCTCCACGAACGCTGGCGGCCGGTCGTGATAGTCGATTCGGAGATCGGCCATATGCTGGGCGCTATTGTCGTCTTGAATGATGACCCGTTCCCCTGTCAGGCGCGCGATGACCCTCGCAGCGGCGAGCTCGAGATCGCCGAGGTAGCTCGTAAAGGCACGCACCCGCATGGCCTCAGTGCGGAGGTCGATGGGTTGGCCGGGGTAGAAGGGCTCCACGGGCAAGAGCGTAAGGCTGGCTGCCACTGGAAGGCCACGGCGCGCGGTGCTCCCGAACGCCGCCTCGGTGCCGCAACCGGTGCGAGTCGGTCGACGCTGATTCGCTCGGAACGGGACGTGGCTGCATGCCCGCGGCAGCGGGGGTGATGTAGCGTGCGGCCAGGCTCAGCGGAGCCGCCGCCGGCGGATATGGAGGGCGTCATGACCGGCCCGGACATGCTGTGGCGGTGGCGGATCCAGCGCGGAGCAGAGGCCGTCGTGGTAACTCTGTCCGGCGAGCTCGACCTCGCCAGCGCGGATGACCTTCGTGATCGGTTGACCGCCACGATCGAGCTCACCCCGGTGGTCGATGTTGACCTCGCCGGCGTGACGTTCATCGACTCCACGGTCATCAGCGCGCTGGTAGCCGCTCACCACGCCGCCAAGACCGCCGGCGGCAGGCTGACGCTGATCAACTGCACCGGCCAGGTCCGCCGCGTCCTGCACATCACGGGCGTCCTGCCTCTGCCCGAACCCGACGATGCGACCTGCGCGCCGCCGCCGGGCGACGTGTGACCAGGCACGGCGCCGTCCGTGGGATGTTTCGCCTGGCCAAGTCGGGGGTAGCGGTGCTGACTGTCAGGACGGGCAGACCTGAACAGACGGGATCACCGCCGTGAGGAAGCTGACCGCGCAGCTGGACCTCCCCGGCGGCGTCGACGCTCTCGCCACCGCACGTCAGTTCACCAAGGCCGCTCTGGCCGGGTGGCTGCTCGGCGACCCGCAGTGGGTGGACGACGCGGTGCTGATCGCCGACGAGCTGGTGGCCAACGCGGTGCGCCACGGCGGCGGCTGCCTACGCCTGCACATTCACGCCGACGGCACAAGCGTGAGGATTGCAGCCCTGGACGGCTCCGCCGTTGTCCCGCGCCGCCGCGACCCGGACAGCGACGGCGGCCGGGGCTTGGCGATCATCGAAGCCCTGTGCGACGCGTGGGGCGTCACCGACCTCGACGACGGTCACAAGTGCGTCTGGGTCCGGCTGACGCCGCCGCCGGCCGCGACCGACGAATAGGCGCTCGACCCCGCTCGAGCTGCGGAAACGGTCATCGGGGACGAACGGTGCTGGTAGCGTCAGCGGTGTTGGAGCGGCGGGCGCAGCCAGGCGGCTGGCTTCCTCATAACGCCCGCCGCTCCCACTCAGGTCCACCGAAGGGACCCGCGCGCCCGGCAGTGCCCAGTCTCCTGACGCCGCCCGCCCTTCGGTGTGGTGACGGGGCGACGGGCACGCCGGGCACGCCGTCCACGACAGCGGTCTGTCGCCCCGTCGCCACAACACCCCTGCCAGCCCCGCGCCGTGCCGCCGCTTGAGGAACACCGCGGCTGTCCGACGCCTGGCGTGTTCACTGCGGTGGCAGGATCTTCAGGTCAGCGCTCATGCGGGTGACGACGTCGGCGTCGAGTTGCCGGCCGTGGGCGAAGGTCCAGCCGCCATCGCGGAGGTTGGCGATGGTCTGGGTGAGAGCGCGACGTGCGTAGACGACGATCTCATCGCTCCAGAGCACGACGGTGCCCTGGGCTGTGTTGTGGCTGTTGCCGACGGCTTCGCCGAGCAGCGTCAGGCAGTTGCTGGCGTCGTCGAGGACTCCGACGGCCTCCCACTTGTCGCGGCGTCCGTCCGCCAGCCGCTCGTGGTTGAGGCTGACGCACCGCACCGCCTGGGCAAGCGAGGCGATGACCCGGCCGGTGCCCTCCAAGCTGACCACCGCGGGGGAAGCGGCGGCCACCTCGCGTTTCTGCGCATCGTCCGCCTGCTTGAAGTGGGCCACGAGGTCGGCCAGGTCGACGGTGGGAAGGTGAGACCGGACAAAGGTCTCCTCGCGGATCCCCAGCATGCTGGCGCTGGTGGTGACGAGGTCGGCGAGGATATCCTGCGCGGTGGCAACGGAGATGTCGAGACCCTGACGGCGGCCTTCCTCGCGCAGCCGCTCGACCGTCTGCTGGAAATTCCTCATCCGACGCACGTGGTCCTCCTGCCGCAGCGATCGATCGATAGGATAGGACAGCTGCGAGACGCCGCCACCGCTAGGCGCACGCATCGGTCCGATGTCTTGTGCAAGGGAGACCGGTGCGAGCGGTCCCGGCCAGGGAATGCCGGGGAGTCGCCTGACATGGGGTGCTGCGGCAGGCGTGCAGCCGGTGCTCGCGTCTTGAGCCGGTAGAGCCGTCTCACCCGTGGCCGACGCAACGTTGGTAGGTGTCTAGCCAGCCCGTGGCAATGCTGTCACCCCGGCGGGTGAAGACGGTTACACCGCGCGGTTGGTCGGGGTCCCCGTTCGGTTAGGGCACGTGCGCCGGATCGCCCTGTGGATAACCCTGCCGTTATCCACAGCGAGTCGTGGCCTCTGCGCTGGCAAGCAGCGGACCTGGCGGCCGAAGAGATAGCGCCGCTGCGTTGACGGGTCCGGATTTACCCCAGGCTGCGGCGGCGACGGGGAGCCGAATCGGAGCCAGCTCAGCCGCATGGTCGAGACGATCATGGTTGTCTCGGGAGGCAGAGCAGCGGCGTTGATCGTTGTCTGCGATCATGCAGGCGTGGTGGGAGGCTCTGGGTGAGCTACCCCCGCTTTCATGGAGCTTCTTGATCATGGTCTGATGGCCGTGGGGAGGAAGTTGTCCGTGGCAGCACCGAAGAAGTACCCCGATGAGCTACGTCAGCGCGCTGTGCGTTTGTACCGCGAGTCGGATCCGAAGCCGGTGATCCGGCGCCTGGCCGAGCAGCTTGGTGTGCATCACGAGGCGTTGCGGAACTGGATCCGCCAAGCCGAGGCCGACGCCGACGAGCGTCACGACCGGCCGACCAGCGAGATGGCGGAGGAGAACCGCCGGCTGCGCAGGGAGGTCGCCGAGTTGCGGCGGGCGAACGAGATCCTGAAGGCCGCGAGCGCGTATTTCGCGGCGGAGCTCGACCCGACCCGGCGACGGTCATGAGGTTCATCCACGAACACCGTGACCAGTTCGCGGTCGCGCTCCTGCTACGGGTCCTCAACATCGGCGCCTCGACCTACTACGCGTGGGTGAAGCAGGTCGAGCAGCCCTGCGACCGCGACGTGGTCGACCTGGGTCTGGTCTCCAACATCCACGAGATCTGGGAGACATCGGGGCGCACCTACGGCGCTGACCGGGTCCACCGGCAGCTACGCCGTGACGGCATCCGCGTGGGCCGTAAGCGGGTCGAGCGGTTGATGGCGCAGCAGGGCTGGCAGGGCGCGTTCCTGCGTCGAGGCTGGCGCGGCGGCTCCACGAAGCAGGATCCCCGGCACACGCCGGCGCCGGATCTGGTCAACCGGCAGTTCACCGCCGACGGGCCGAACCGGCTCTGGGTCGCCGACGCCACCCGCATCCCCTGCGGTGAGGGCGTGTTCTGGTTGGCTGCGGTCCGCGATGCGTTCTCCCGCCGGATCGTTGGGTGGAAGACCTCCGACCGCTGCGACACCGACCTGATCCTCGCCGCCCTCGAATACGGCATCTGGTCGCGCGACGTCCGCGACGGCCAGTTGATCCACCACTCAGATCGCGGGTCGAACTACACGTCGTTTCGCTTCGCGGAACGCTTACAGGACAACGGGATCCTGCCCTCGATGGGATCCGTCGGCGACTCCTACGACAACGCGCTGATGGAGAACTTCTGGTCGACGTTGAAGATCGAACTCGTCTACCGCACGAGCTGGCGGACCCGCGACGAGGCCGAGAACGCGATCTTCGCCTACATCGACGGCTGGTACAACACCCGCCGCATCCAGAAGGAACTGGACTACCTCAGCCCGAACGAGTACGAGACCGCCTGGCACACCCGCCAGACGCAACCAGCCGAGCCACCTATCGCCACCCCTGCGCCAGCCGGCAGCAGGTAACCACCGCTCCATCAAAGCGGGGGGAACTCAGGTCGGTCACGTCCCGCGACGATGGTGACGACCAGCGCGCCGGCGCGAGCAACGCCGTCGTGACGGTCAACGCCAAGGCCGAATCCGACAACGCAGGCGTCAAATCGGTGCAGGTGTTCCTGCCCGCATCACCGCCCCGGACGTCACCCTGCAAAGCCCTCAAGGGGTGGAAGCTGAGCAGCAAGGCAGCCGACAGCTACACCGTCGGCGGACCGGCCGTGCCCGTCGGTCAGGACGCCGAACACCAAATGCGGGTATGGCAACTGCCCAACGCGCCGCAGGTGTCGTTCAAGATCCTGCAGACCTACAGCGACGGCCGCGTCGACAGATGGATCGAGGTCCCCAGCGGCGATTCCCGAACCCGCCAACCCCGCGCTCGCCGTCAAGCTCGCCACCGCGGCACCGGGCAGCGCGGCGCCCACCACGGCACTGCCACCCCGAGCGCGGCGCCCAGCAGCGCCACCACCACCGACGCCCCTGCCACCGACGCCGCCGTCACCGAATTCCCCTCAACCAGCGACGAGCCGGCCGCGGGTAACGGTGGGCTCTGGAAAGGTGCGGGGGTTCGCTGGCAGTCCTCGCCGCCATAGGCGGAGCGCTCTATCTGCGGCGGCGCCGCCGCCAGCTGTGGCAGCCGCACCCTCGCACCCGCGCCCCGGCGTCGTCGACGTCGTCTGCCGCTCCCGTCCGGGCGCGGGTGGGTTGCCGGCCGCCAAGGTGCAGCAGCCACGGCGTTTCGTACCAGCGTTGCAGCCAACGCCGCGGCGCGGAGTTAATCAGCGCTGACTCGATCCGGTTCATCAACATCCCGGCCCCTGTTCCACCCGTATTTTCCGATGTCATCGGATACTAGCGATACAACGTTGTGGGTGGCTATCATCGCGCCGTGACGATGAAAAATGAGGAGCGGGTCTCCAGCCGGCCCGCGGACGAGCTGGCGCCGGCAGCGGCACTGTTTCGCGGCTTGGCGGATCCGACCCGGCTGGCGATCCTGCGGCTGCTCGCCAGCGGCGAACTGCGGGTGGTGGACCTGACCGGGAAGCTCGGTCTGGCGCAGTCGACCACGTCGGCGCATCTGGCCTGCCTACGCGACTGCGGCCTGGTGACGGCACGCCCGCAGGGACGGCAAATGTTCTATGCCCTGGCCCGAGCGGACCTGCTGGACCTGCTGCGCGCCGCCGAGCAGCTGCTGGCGAGCACCGGAGAGGCCGTGGTGCTGTGCCCGACGTACGGCTGCACGACGCAGGACGGCAGGTGACCACGCGGTCGACCGGGCTGAGCCCGGCCGAAACCGAACGGCTCACCCGCCGCGGGCTTCGCCTGGCGCAGTTCACGGTCGCCTACAACGTCGTCGAAGGGGCCGTGGCGATCACCGCCGGGCTGCTCGCCGGACTGGTGTCGCTGGTCGGGTTCGGTCTGGACTCCGGCATCGAGTCCGCCGCGTCAGTGCTGGTGGGTGTGCGGCTGGCGGCGCGGCTACGCCACGGTGAAGCCGACGAGGCCAAGGAGCGCCGCACACTCAAGGCAGTTGCGGTGACATTTTTCGTCCTGGCCGCGTACGTGGTGTTCGAGGGAGTGCGCAGCCTCATCGGTCGGGAGGAGCCGGACTCCTCAATCGTCGGTCTGGTCCTGCTCGCCGCGTCGGTGGTGATCATGCCGGTGCTCGCCGCGGCGAAGAAGAGGGTGGCAATGCAGCTTGGCGGGGATCAGCTGATCCTGGCTGACGCCGCCGAGACGAAGATCTGCGTGCTGCTGAGCATCTCTACCCTGCTCGGGCTGGGCCTCTACGCGCTCACCGGCGCTGCGTGGTTGGACCCGGTGGCCGGGTTCGTCATCGCCGCGTTCGCTATCCACGAGGGCCGTGAAGCGTGGGAAGGCGAGTTGGTTGAGGACGACGACGATGACGATGACGATGACGATGACGATGACGACTGAGCATCAGCATCGGCTCGACCCGGCGCTTGGTGGGGTGCGACGGGCCACGGCGGCGGCGGATATCGCAGGCCGCCGTGGCCGGCACCGGCTTGGCCCCAAAAGGCTTCCGCCGAGGCGACGCTGACCGGGGACGGGAGCGGCTGAGACGCGTGTGGCGGCACCCTGAGCCACAGCCCGGCGCGGAGCTCAGCCCTCGGTAGCGACGACCCGCCTGGGTCGTGCCGACGTTCGCGGTTGTGGTTGTCGCCGGGAAGGCCATCTACGCCTGTCCGGCCGCGGCCACCGCGACCCGCATCACGGTGACCGCGCTGGCCGTGATGCTCAGCGGCGGTGCCGCCAAACCTGACCGACGCATCGAGGACCGGCTCGCCACCGACGATGTCAACCTGGATTGGTTTCCGTCGTTCGACGTAAGCGACGCCGGCCGATTCGCGCCACCTTCAGCAAACTGACAGCAAGTCAGTACAGCCGTGCCTGTATGGTCCGATTCGGTGGTGGCTCGGCTTCGCGCCGAGCGGGCTGATCACGTTGTTCACGCGGCGGACGAGGGACGGCAAATGACGAGGAATACGCGTTTGACCTTGGCGTTGATCGCGGTGGTGGTGCTCGTGGTTGGCGGTCTGTTGGCCGTCAATCGTCCCGACCAGCCGCCTGCTGCGACCACTGATACTGGCGCTATCGAGTCGACGGTGCTGGTGCGCGAGGACAGCCATCGGTTGTCCACCGCAGCGGACGGCAGGGTGACGCTGGTGGAGTTCCTCGACTTCGAGTGCGAGTCCTGCGCCGCGGCGTATCCGGCGGTCAAGCAGATCCTGGCCACCTATCAGGACCGCATTACTTTCGTGGTCAGGTATTTCCCGATCCCGAGCCACCCGAACGCGGATCTGGCCGCGCGCACCGCCCAGGCCGCCGCGAACCAGGGCCGTTTCTCCGACATGTACGTCCAGTTGTTCGAGAACCAGACCAGCTGGAGTCACAAGGAGCAGGCGCAGACGGAGGTGTTCCTCGGCTACGCCCGTACCCTCGGCCTGGACATGGCGCGCTTCCAGCGCGATCTCGACGACCCCGCCACTGCCACGCGGGTTGCCAAGGACAAGGCCGATGGCGAATCCGCCGGCGTGCAGGGCACCCCGACGTTCTTCCTCAACGGCCGGAAGCTGACCGACCTGCGCGGCCAGGACGACCTCGTCGCCGCCATCGACGCCGCGCTGGCCGAATGAGCGCCACCACCGTCGATCAACCCACCGACCTGACCTCATCCGAGCAGGGGTTCCTGTCCCGGGCCACCGCCTGGATCTGCGCCGTCGGTGGGGTTGTCGGGATGCTCGCCGCCGTGATCCTCATCGTCGAGAAGATCAACCTGCTCGCCGATCCCGGCTATGTGCCCAGCTGCAGCATCAACCCGATTCTGTCCTGCGGCTCGGTCATGACCACGCCCCAGGCCGAGGCTTTCGGCATTCCCAACCCCTTGATCGGCATCGCGGGGTTCGCCGTGGTCACCACGATCGGCGTCGTCCTGCTGGCCGGTGTGCGACTGCCGGGCTGGTTTTGGCTCGGATTACAGGCCGGCGTGACGTTCGGCGTGGTCTTCGTGCACTGGTTGATCTACCAGAGTCTCTACGTCATCGGCGCGCTGTGCCCGTACTGCATGCTCGTCTGGGCCGTCACCATCCCGATCTTCCTGTACGTCACCCTGCGCACCCTGCCCCAGCACGCCGATGTGCTTCCCGCGCCCGTACGACGGGCCGTCGCCGTGACCGGCACCTACCACAGCCTCATCCTCACCAGCTGGTACGCGGTGATCGTGATCGCGATCCTGGACCGGTTCTGGAGCTACTGGATCACTCTCATCTAGCCGTCCGCTGCCTCGTATCACTGTGCCGGCGGTCGAGAACCGACCGCCGGCGCAGCTCCACTCAGGGCTTGCCAGGGGCGCAGCATCCGTCGTCGCACCCGCTGGCGTCGCTCTCTGGGGCGGGGGAGCGCAGGGCAGCGCCGGGGGCGCAGCAGGTGTCGCCCCGCCAGGCGTCGCGGCCTTCCTTGACCGCGACCGCGGCGATGACCAACGCGGCGGCGGGGTCGGCCCACCACCAGCCGAACAGCGAGTTGACCGCCAGGCCGACAAGCAGCACCGCCGAGAGGTACGTGCACAGCAGGGTCTGCTTGGAGTCCGCGACGGCCGACGCTGACCCGAGTTCGCGTCCCGCGCGGCGTTGCGCGGCGGACAGGACCGGCATCACCGCCAGGGACACCGCGGCCAGGGCCAGGCCGATCGTGGAGTGCTCCGCCCGGTCCGCGCTGACGAGGGCGCGCACCGACTCGACGGACACGTAGGCGGCGAGGGCGAAGAACGACAGCGCGATGACGCGCAGCGCGGCGCGTTCCCGGCGTTCGTGGTCGGGGCCGGAGAACTGCCAGGCGACGGCGGCGGCGGAGGCCACCTCGATGACGGAGTCGAGCCCGAACCCGATCAGCGCGGTCGAGGACGCCATCGTCCCGGCGCTGATGGCGATGACCGCCTCGATCACGTTGTAGGTGATCGTCGCGGCGACGAACAGACGCACCCGCCGGATCAGGATCGCCCGGCGGGCCGAGGACGGGCTGAGCGACATCAGCGGCAGCGGCGTGCCCATCAGCAGCACCCGTCGGATTCAGCGGCCGGGCAGGCGGCTGGATCGACGGCCAGGACCAGACCGAGGAGGTCTCCGAGGGCGTGCGCGAGGCGCGCGTCGGCCAGTTCGTAGCGGCTACGGCGGCCTTCGGGCACGGCGACGACGAGGCCGCAGCCCCGCAGGCACGCCAGGTGGTTGGACAGGTTCTGCCGGCTTGTGCCGAGCAGGTCGGCGAGCTCTGCGGGATAGCCGGGCCCGTCGCGTAGTGCGAGCAGGAGCCGGGCGCGGACCGGGTCGGACAGGGCGTGACCGAAGCGGGCCAGCACCTGGCCGTGCGTGAGTGTCTCCACCCGCTGACAGTACATCACAAGGTGAATAAACAGAATGCTGAACTATTTGCTTGCGGGTCTTGACGGGGTCCAATCAACTCATCTTAGTATGCGCATGTGAGCATGATTCCTGGATTGGTCGACGGGTGCGGCGCTGGAGGCATCGCGAACACGGTGCGGGAGGATCACTGATGGGGCACGACCACGGCCATCAGGTGACGGCGACCGGGCAGCACCGCCGAGCCTTAGCCGGTGTACTCCTGGTGTCGGTGGTGATCTTCGCTGTCGAAGTTGTCGGTGCGGTCATCACTGGCAGCCTCGCGCTGCTCGCCGACGCCGGGCACGTCCTCGCCGATGCCGGCGGTGTCGCCCTCGCTCTCGGCGCGGCCTTGCTCGCCGCCCGCCCGGCGACCGGGCGGCGCACCTTCGGCTGGGCCCGTGCCGAGATCCTCGCCGCCGCCGTCAACGGCCTGATCCTGGCCGGGATGGGCGTCTACGTCTTCGTCGAAGGCGTCCGGCGTCTGTTCGAACCGGTCGACGTGCAACCCGGTGGCATGGCAGGTTTCGCCGCGATCGGTCTGGTCGGCAACCTCGTCGGGGTGGCGTTGCTCTACCGGGCCCGCGACGCGAGCCTGAACATGCGCGGCGCGTTCCTTGAGGTCGCCACCGACACCGCGACCTCCGTCGGTGTCCTCGCCGCCGCCGCGGTCATCGCGCTGACCGGCTTCACCCGCGCCGATGCGATGGTGTCCCTACTCATCGGCCTCGTCATCGCCCCCCGCGCGCTGCGGCTGCTGCGCGAGGCGGTCAACATCCTGCTCGAAGCCGCCCCCGCCGAGGCTGACCTCGAACAGATCCGCCAGCACATCACCGACGTCGACCACGTCCTTGGCGTGCACGACCTGCACGTACACACCGTGACCTCGGGACTGCCGGTCCTCACGGCGCACGTCGTTGTCGATGACTCCTGCTTCCACGACGGCCACGCCCCACAACTACTCGACGCCCTACAGACCTGCCTGGCCGGGCACTTCGACGTCGAACACAGCACCTTCCAACTCGAGCCGGCCAGCCACGCCGACCACGAACATCCCACCCACCCCTAGCCGAACCGCACCACCGCACCGCCGAACCAGCCCGCGTCGTCCAGGATGTCGCCACCACACTCGCAGCCCTCACTGGTCAGCCGCACACACCCATCGAACAGCGAGGGCGTCCACGCTCGCCCGCCTAACCTGCTTTCGCCCTGATCACGAGCCGCTTGCGGACCGGGGCGCGTACATGATCAAGGCGACGCCGATCAGGCAGATGCCGGCGCCGATGACGTCCCACCGGTCGGGTCGGAACTTGTCGACGATCGCGCCCCAGGCGAGGGATCCGGCGACGAACACGCCGCCGTAGGCGGCGAGGATGCGCCCGAAGTTCGGGTCGGGTTGGAAGGTGGCGACGAATCCGTACGCGCCGAGGGCGATGACGCCCGCGGCGATCCACCACAGCCCGCGGTGTTCCCGCCAGCCCTGCCAGACCAGCCACGCCCCGCCGATCTCGAACAGGGCGGCGACGATGAACAGCAGGATGGAGCGGACGACGGTCATCGGTGCACCGTAGCGGCCTGGCGGTGGCCCGCGATCATGC
The DNA here is from genome assembly GCF_007827635.1 of Micromonospora sp. CNZ296. Classification (NCBI taxonomy): domain Bacteria; kingdom Bacillati; phylum Actinomycetota; class Actinomycetes; order Micromonosporales; family Micromonosporaceae; genus Micromonospora; species Micromonospora sp. CNZ296. The sequence continues at coordinate 41,838 of NZ_VISW01000019.1, read as the reverse complement.
CGGCGACCCGGTCGAGCAGCCGCAGCCGCGCGCGCCCACGCAGCCGCCCCGGTGGGAGCGGCGCATCGCCCACCACCAGGCGCCCGCGGCTACGGCGGCGAGGGCGATCGCGATGCCGGGCATCCACGCGCCGACGGCGGCCCAGCCGGCGCCGGAGGATCCCGGCGGCGAGCAGCAGCGGGATGGCGCAGCACGCCGCGCAGGCCAGACCAGCCAGACCGGTCAGGCCGAAGGGCAGCCCGCGGCGCGCTCGGGCAGCATTCTGGTCAACGGACTTTGGCATCGGGGACTCCTCTGACGGCGATGGTGGCGAACGGGATGGGGCAGCACGGCTGTCCGGCGCACTCGACGAGGTCGTCGCAGCCGACGTCCACCGCGGCCCGCAGGGTGTCGGCGATGACCTGCAGGTCGGCGATTTTCGCCTCGACCTCGGCGAGCTTTGTTCGGGCGCGGACCCGCAGACCAGCGTCGGGATTAAGGCCGTGGCGGTGTTGGCCCGCGTCGAGCAGGTCGGCGACCTCGTCGAGGGTGAACCCGAGCCCCTGCGCCGCCTTGATCACTCTCAGCACGGTGACCGCTTCGGCGGGGTAGAGGCGGTGTCCGCCCAGGGTGCGCTCCGGTTCGGCCAGTAGGCCTCGGCGCTCGTAGTAGCGCAGCGTCTGCGGGTTCACCCCGGCCGCTGCGGCGACCTCGCTGCTGCGCAACCCGCTCATGCCGTCAACCTCGCGGCGGCTCGTTGCACGAGGGCGTCGAGGACGTCGACGTGCGTGGCCGGCACCTGCACGTCCAGGCGCAGCGTGTCGGCGTCGCCGGTGATGGTGAAGGTGAAGAACGAGCAGCAGGAGCTTTCTCGGTCGGTCAGGTTCCGGGCGGTCGTCTCGGCGGTCGGGTCGAGGCGCCACCGCAGGTGGGTGGGCGACAGCCGTTGCTGCGCCAGCAGGGCGGTGGTGAACAGGTTGTCGAATTCGGCCAGCCGCAGTGGCCGTTGCACGCTTGGCAGGGTGCACGCCTCGGGCATCCACGTCTGGTCATCGGCGGTCATACCGATGACGGTAAGCCTGTACCCGGGTACCGGATGCAAGCCCAATTGTTCGACGTAGTCCACTGCGGCACTGAAGTCAGTTCTCTGATCGCCACCGATTCCCTGCCCGTCCGTGGTGCCGCGGGCCGGCTCAGCCGCTGGGGTTTGGTGCCGTGGTGGTGGCGCGGGCGAGCATGCCGGTGGCGGCGAGGGCGCAGCAGGCAGCGACGGCGGTGAGCAGGGGTGTGTATCCGGTGGTGGTGTGCAGGAGGCCGGCGGCGGCGAGGGGTCCGGCGGCTTTGGCGATGGTGACGGGGGCGGTGAGTCGGCCGGCGATGGTGGCGTAGGCGGTGGTGCCGTACCGGTCGGTGAGTAGGGCGGGGGTGGCGAGGCTGGTGATGCCGAAGCCGAGTCCGAAGCCGATGACGGTGATGATCGCGCCGGTGCGGGTGCCGGCGAGCAGGGGCATGGCGAGCACGGCGGCGGCCTGGGTGGTGAAGACGGCGGCGACGATGGTGGTGACGCGCAGGTGTCGGCGGGCGGCGGTGAGGACGAGTCGTCCGGTGACGGACAGGATGCCGAGCAGTCCGGTCAGGGTGGCGGCGACGGTGGCGGGGTGGCCGCGGCTGGTGAGGTAGCCGATGAGGTGAACGGTCATGGTGCCGGTGGCCGCGCTGTGGGCGATCAGGGTTGCGGCGAGGATCCAGAACCGGGTGTCGCGCATCGCGGCCCGGGCCACAGCGCGCCGCTGGGCGTGTCCGGACCGCTCGGTGCCGGCGGGTGCCGTGGTCGTTGCCGGTCGGGGCCGGCGGATGGTGAGGGCGTGCAGCGGCACGGTGACCGCGCCGTGGATGGCGGCGAGGACGAGCAGCGCGCCGCGCCAACCGAGGTGGGCGGCCAGGACGCCGGTCAGGGGCATGAAGATGGTGCTGGCGAACCCGGCGACGATCGTGACGACCAGCAGGGCGGTGGGGCGCCGCTGGGGGGTGAACCAGGCGACGATGACGGCGAACGCGGGTTCGTAGAGGACCATCGCGCCGGTGATCCCGATGCCGATCATCACGGCGTAGAGCTGTTCGATGGTGTGGACCTGGGACCAGGCCACCAGCAGGGCGGTGGCGGTGACCGAGCCGGTGGTCATCAGGGCGCGTCCGCCGTGGTGGTCGAGCCACCGGCCGACGGGGATCGCCGCGAGGGCGCCGGCGAGGACGCTCGCGGTGAGTGCGCCGGTGACGGCGGTGGTGGAGGTGCCGAGGGTGGCGGCCATCGGGGTGAGCAGGACGGCGTAGGCGTAGTAGAGGGTGCCGTAGCCGATGGTGGAGGTGACGGCGAGGGCGGCGACGATGCGCCACCCGTGGTGCCCGCCAACAACAGGGTCGGCGGGCACCGTGATGGTGGTGGGCATCAGCTGGCGCAGCAGCCGCCGGTCTGGGTGTCGGCGGGTGCGGCGTCGAGGGTGAGCAGGCTCAACGGTGCGGCGAGCAGCCCGCCGGAGATGCCGGTGGCCAGGCCCCGTCCGGCGCTCTGGGCGGCCGGCGCCGGCCCGCAGCAGCTATCGGCGGTGGCGGACTCGTCCGGGTTGCTGTTGCACACCCCGGTCTCGGGAAGGTCGAGTTGAACGTCGCGGGCGGCGGCCCAGTCGCCGGCGAGGGCGGCGACGACGGAGCGGACCTGCTCGTAGCCGGTGGCCATCAGGAAGGTCGGCGCCCGCCCGTAGGACTTCATCCCGACGGCGTAGTAGCCCGCCTCGGGGTGGGTGAGCTCGTCCACGCCGTGCGGGGGCACGGTGCCGCAGGAGTGCTCGTTGGGGTCGATCAGCGGGGCCAGGGCGCGGGTGGCGCCCATCACCGGGTCAAGGTCCAGGCGCAGCTCGGCGGCGATCGAGTGGTCGGGGCGGAACCCGGTGGCCGCGACGATCCGGGCCACGGTGACGGACTCTTCGCCGCCGTCGGCGTGGCGCACCACGACACTGACCCGGCCGTCGGTGGGGGTGAGGGCGTGCACGGCGAAACCGGTGAGTAGCCGGATCCGGCCGGCGTCGACGTGCGCGCGTAGCCGGGAGCCGAGCGCACCGCGGGCGGGCAGCGCGTCGGCGTCGCCGCCGCCGTAGGTGCGCGCCGGTGAGGCGGTGCGGATCGCCCAGGTCACTTCGGTGCCCGGCGTGGCCTCGGCCAGCTCGGCGAGGGAGAGCAGGGTGTTGGCGGCGGAGTGACCGGCGCCGACGACCAGGGTGTGCCGGCCGGCGAACCGGTCCCGGTCGGTCCCGAGGACGTCGGGCAGCGCGTGCTCCAGGTACCCGGCGACGTCGCGCTCACCGCGGGCGGGCAGCCCGGAGGCGCCGAGGACGTTCGGGGTGGCCCAGGTGCCGGAGGCGTCGATGACCGCGCGGGCGAGCACCTCCTGGCCGTCGGCGAGGCGGATCAGGAACGGGGTCGTGTTGCGGCCGGCGGTGCGCAGCCGGTCCAGGCCGAGGCGGCTGATCGCCTCGACGCGGGCGCCGTAGCGCAGGTGCGGCTTGAGCTGCGGCAGCTGCGCGAGGGGCTGGAGGTAATCGCCCGCCAACTCCGCTCCGGTGGGCAACGCCTCCAGGTCCGGGGCGATCCAGCCGGCGTCGTCGAGGAGCCGACGGGCGGCGGGGTCGATGTTGTACCGCCAGGGGGAGAAGACCCGGACGTGACCCCACTGCCGCACCGCGGCGGCGGGGGCGTCGCCGGCTTCCAGGACGAGGAACGGTAGGTCACGCTCGTGCAGGTGCGCGGCGGCGGCCAGGCCGACCGGGCCGGCGCCGATGACCACGACGGGCAACTCGTTCAGGGCGCTCATCAGGTGACTCCTCTGTGTTGAGAACTGTCGAATCAAGAGGGTGTGGTGGTGCGATGGTGGCAGGGTCCGGGAGGGTTCAGATGGTGCGGCTGCGGCGTTCCAGCAGGATCACGTCGCGCCACCGGCCGTGGTGGCGTCCCACCCGTTCGCGCACGCCGATCACGCGGAATCCGGCCCGTTGATGCAGGGTGAGGCTGGCGGTGTTCTCGCCGAACACGCCGGACTGGATGGTCCAGATGCCGGCCGCCTCGGTGGAGGTGATCAGCGTGTCCAGCAGCAGTCGGGCCACGCCCTGTCCGCGCGCGGCGGGGTCGATGTAGACGGAGTGCTCGACCACCCCGGCGTAGACCGGGCGGGTCGATGTTGGTGAGACCGCGATCCACCCGAGGACGGTGCCGTCGCCGTCGACGGCCACGAAGCGGTGCTGCGGCAGTCGGGCGGCGTCGAATGCGGCCCAGGTCGGTGTGGTGGTCTCGAAGCTGGCGTCCCCACTGTCGAGGCCGGCCTGGTAGATCGCGAGGACCCGGTCGGCGTCGTCGACGCTCATCGGGCGGACGGTGATCTCGGTCATCGGCAGGCTCCGATCGGGGTGGGGGCGGGGCGGCCCATGACCACGTCGGCGGCGGAGGGGAAGCAGTCGACGCAGGCGTCGTTGATCCGGTAGTGCCGGGCGGTGCCGACCGCCTCGACGAGGACGAACCGCACCTCGGTAAGGATCTTCAAATGTTGGGAGACGGTGGACTGGGCCAGGCCGACGGCGGCGACGATCTCGCCGACGCTCATCGGTCGGGCGTGACGGGCGAGGTACTCGACGATCTGGACCCGGGTCGGGTCCGCGAGGGCCCGGAACCACGACGCGTACTGCTGCGCGGTGCTCCGGTCGAGCAACTCGTCCACACCTCACCCCTTCTATCGTTTATCGCCGATCGACGATAAAAGTGTAGCGGGTGCGGAAGCGGCGAGGCCGACGGTCGCGACAACGAGGCGGGCGATCGCCTGCAGGGTGTGCGCGTCGACGCGGTCCGGGGTGTCGGCGGGACTGTGGTAGCCGGCCATGCCGGCGCCGATGCCCACCGCGGCGAACCCTGCGGCGGCGTAGCGGCGGTTGTCGGAGGCGACCGGACCGGCGGCGAGCGGAAGGCCGGTGTGCCGCCCGGCCTGATCGAGCAGCGCGAGCAGCGCGTGGGCCGGCCCGCCGGCCTCGACCGCGGCGGCCCGGTCGAGCAGCCCGGCGCCGTCGACGTTAATGACCAGCGGCCGAACGTCGCCCGCCTGCAACTGCTGGCTGTGGTGGGCCGAGCCCAGCGCACCGACCTCCTCGCCGTCGAGCAACGCGACCGCCACCCCAACCCCTGCAGGGCGGGCGGCGGCAAGGATTCGGGCGGCTTCCAGCACCACGGCGACGCCGCTGGCGTTGTCCGACGCGCCGGGCTGACGCAGCCCGGGATGGTCGCCGACGCCGTCGTAGTGGGCGGTCAGCAACACCTCGATCCCACCCGCCTGCGCCGCCGCCGGGAACCTTGCGTGGATGTTGGCGCCGGTCACGTCGCGGCGGCGCAGCGGGGTGTTCGCGCTCCACCAACCCGCACTGGTGGCGGCGGCCAGGGCGGCGCGGTGGGTGCCGGCGTCGAGGGTCAGGATGGGCAGTGGTCCTGGGTCCGGTCCGGCGAGGACCGTGTACTGCCAGCCGTCGGCGTCGACGGCCCGGCTCACCAGCAGACCCGCGGCGCCCTGGGCGTCGCGGGCGGCGTCGAGAGGGTTCCCGCCCGCAGGCACCAGCAGCCACCGGCCGGTCGGGTCGCCGCTGCCGGCCACACCCAACGGGCCATGCCTGACCTCAGAGGTGTCGGCTGAGGCGCAGTGGACCGCGACCTCGCGGCCGAAGGCCAGCCGCGTCGAGGTGTCACCGTCGCCCCAGAAGACGGTCGGCGTCGCGTACAGCTCGGGCACGTTGCGGACCGGGAACTCGTCGGTGTCGACCGCCGCGCCGAGGTCGGCGAGGTGCGCGACGAGCCAGGCGCGAGCGGCGGCGCCGCCGGCCGTGCCGACCCGCCGCCCGGTGAATTCAGCCGAGGCGAGAGCAGCGACCGTGGCGGCCATCCGCTCGGCCGACACCAGGGGAAGTAGCGCGTCGAGGTGGGCGGCCGATTCCGGCTGGGCGGTCATCCGCAGCACCCCTGACCCGTCGTGACGGCTTCGATCTTCGCCTCGGTGCCGCAGCAGGAGCCGGCCGCTTCGGCGGCCTGCTGGCTGCCGCAGCACGGCCCCGCCGTCGCCGACTGCCCAGCGGGCGGGAGGATCGAGCCGACCGCCTGCGAGGGGCTGCCACAGCAGGAACCGGAGCCGGTCACGGCCAGGGCGGCGCCCGGATCACCGGCGAACCCGCCCGCCGTCGCGGGGCTGGTCTGGGTGTTCTCGCTCATCACACAACCTTTCGGTTACCGGGTGCCGATCAGGGCGTAGGCGTTGTCACGGACCTGGTCGAAGCGCCGCTGCGCCCGCTGCGCTGCGGTGGACACCCGGGCGCAGGAGTCACAGAACCGCGCGCCCGCCTGGGCTTTCGCCGTGCGTCGTGCTGTGCCGAACATGACGACTCCCTTTCCACGACGCCTGTCTTGACGTCTGTCGAATCAGAGAGTTGCACGCTGCTTAGACACCTGTCAACCTAGAGGCATGTCAAAACAAGCCGGGTTGCTTCCCGTCATCGACCTCACCGCCGACACCCCGTGCTGCCCGCCGCTGGCGCAGAGCCCGGTGCCGGCGCACATCGCCGCGGTGCTCGCGCCGGCGTTCAAGGCGCTCGGCGACCCGGTGCGGCTGCAGCTGATGTCGATGATCGCCTCCGCGAAGAGCGGGGAGGCGTGCGTCTGCGACCTGACCCCGGCGTTCGACCTGACCGGGCCGACGATCTCGCACCACCTCAAGACGCTGCGCGAAGCCGGCCTCGTCGACGCCGAACGCCGCGGCACCTGGGTCTACTACCGCGCCCGCCCGGCAATCCTGCGTCAGCTCGCCGCGCTGCTCAGCGTGCAGCCGACGCCCGTCGCCTGAGCCGGAACCGACCCGCGGTCGCGGCCAGCGCGGCGACGACGTGCGCGGCGTCGCGGCCGACACCGCGCAGGGTGTTCGAGGCGAACGATCGCTGGAACTCCAGCCCCAGATAGACCAGGGCCCGGTGGGTGGTGGAAATCCCACCCGTTTGGTGGGGAGTCCCGTCCGGCGTGAGGGCGCCCAGTGGGGCGAGATAGTCCAGGTGCGGGCGGTAGCCGGTGGCGAAGATGACCGCGTCAACCGGCTCTGACGTGCCGTCGGCCCAGACGACACCGTCGGGGGTGAAGGCGCTGAACATGTCCCGGCGGGTGAGCAGGTCGGCGGCGAGGGCATCGCGGTAGACGCCGGTGTCGAGCACGGCGGCATGGCGGATCACGCGCAACAGGACCGCCCGGGGGAGCCGATCCGCGCCAGTGACGCGCAGCCAGTGGTGCAGGTCCCGGCCGCCGACGCGCTGGGGCACGAACTGGATCGGGGCGCGGGTGGCCAGGGTGACCCGCGCGTGCGCCGCCAGTTCGTGGGCGACCTGCACGGCGGAGTTCCCGGCGCCGACCACCACGACCCGCTTGCCCGCGTACGGCTCCGGCCGTCGGTAGTGCGCGACGTGGCGCACCTCGCCGCCGTAGGTGTCCTGGCCCGCCACCGCCGGCAGGTGCGGGTGGCCGAAGGACCCGCTCGCGGCGACCACGCCAGCGGCGGTGAACTCCGCTCCGGTGCCAGTGCGCACCAGGTAGCCGCCGGGCCGGGTGTGCACGGCGGTGACCCGGACGCCGGTGCGGATGTCGGCGTCGATACCGGCGGCGTAGCGGCGTAGGTAGCCGACCACCTCGTCGCGGGTCGGATAGCGCTCGGGATCGGCGTCGTCGAGGGCCAACCCGGGCAGCGCGCTGTAGCGGGCCGGGGAGAACAGGGTGAGGCTGTCGTAGTAGTCCGGCCACGAGCCGCCCGCCTCGGCGCCCGCCTCCAGAACGACCGGGCGCAGGCCCGCGGTCAGAGCGGCGCGGGCGGCGGCGAGGCCAGACTGGCCGCCGCCGACGACGATCACAGGTTCAGAAGTCTTCGTCACCGACCCATCATATTGTCGTTTCGTTGAATGACAATATGATGATGGTGCGGGAAGGTGGAGCCATGGACCAGCCGACGCCCCCCACCGACGCGCGTACCGCAGCGGTGGCCGGGCTGGGACCGGACACCCAGGAGTTCCTCAAAGCCCTGGGCAGCCCCACCCGACAGCGAATCATGATGCTGTTCGCGCAGGGCGCCGAGCTGTCCGTCGGGCAGGTGGCCGAACACGTCAGCATCAGCCAGGCCACCGCCTCGCAGCAGCTGACCCTGCTGCGCCGCGGACGGGTGGTGACCTCCCGTCGCGAGGGCAAGACCGTGTACTACCGGGCCGACCGCGACGGCGCGCTCGCCGCGCTCGCCGAATTGCAGTCGTACCTGAAAACCTGCTGCTGACCGCGCCGTCCGCCACCCGGCATCGGCAACCGCCCCATCCCCTCCGCCGGCCGCCTGCCCTGCAGGCCGCAGGACCCGCGCGTCCGCCTCCCGGTGAGGCTCGCCGCACTTCCGCTTGACAGGATCAGGAGGCTCAACGAATATTGAGTCAATGACTACTGAGCTTGCTTCCCTGTCGGGGCGCGCCCGGATCCACGCCGCGCTCGGCGACCCGGCGCGCCTGGCGATCGTGGACGCGCTCACCCTCGGCGACGCGTCCCCCGGCGAGATCGCCCACGACCTGGACATGCCGACGAACCTCATCGCTCACCACGTCAAGGTCCTCACCGAGGCGGGCCTGGTCGCCCGAGACCGCTCCGAGGGTGACCGCCGCCGCACCTACCTGCGGCTGCGCCCCGAGGCCCTGGCCGCGCTGACACCGGCACCGTTGGCGGGAGTGGGCCGGGTGGTGTTCGTGTGCACCCGCAACTCCGCCCGCTCGCAGCTCGCCGCCGCCCTGTGGTCCGATCGCGTGCACACCCCGGCGGCGTCGGCGGGGACGAAGCCCGCCGAACGGGTTCACCCCCGCGCCGTCGCGGTGGCCCAGCGGCACGGGCTGACGCTCAACCCGGTCGGCACCTCCCACGTCGCCGACATCGTGCGCGACGACGATCTGATCATCGCGGTCTGCGACAACGCCCACGAGGAACTCACCGGCCCGGTCCGGCCCCGGCTGCACTGGTCGGTGCCCGACCCCGTCCGCCTCGACACCGACGACGCATTCGAGACGGCGTTCGCCGACCTCGCCGCCCGCATCGAGCGCGTCGCCCCCGCCATCACCCCCGCCATGAGCTCGGGAGAGCACCGTGACTGACACCAGCCCCCACCCGATGCCCGACATCTCCGTCGACCAGCAGGTCGCCCTACGCACCGCCGCCACCCGGCTCGCCGCCGAGTTCACCGCCATCTACGGCGCCGAGACGATCGAGGCGTTCCTGCACTCCAGCTACGACCAGTTCGCCACCGCCGGCAGCATCCCCAACTTCCTGCCGCTGCTCGCCGAGCGTTTCGCCCGGCAGCGCCTGCGTGCCCTCGCCCGCGTCGAAGGCCATCACCGCGACGGGCGGCCCGTCGTGCTGTTCCTCTGCACCCACAACGCCGGCCGGTCGCAGATGGCGCTGGGCTTCTTCACCTCTCTCGCCGGCGAGCACGCCGTGGCATGGTCCGGCGGCAGCGAACCCGGCATCGAGGTCAACCCAGCGGCGATCGCGGCGATGGCCGAGCGTGGCATCGACATCTCCGAGGAGTTCCCCAAGCCCTGGACCGACGAGGTCGTGCGCGCCGCGGACGTGGTGGTCACCATGGGCTGCGGCGACGCCTGCCCGGTCTTCCCCGGCACCCGCTACGAGAACTGGGACCTCGACGACCCCGCCGGCCTGGACCTCACCGACGTGCGGCCGATCCGCGACGAGATCGAACGCCGCGTCCGCCAGCTCCTCGACGACCTGAACGTCCCCGCCGCCCGCTAGAGCACCCGCCGGCCGACCCGCAGCCGGCGACCTGACCACACTGGAGAGAACAGACTGATGACCATCGCACTGTGGCGACGCCTGCTGGCTGAGTTCACCGGCACCGCGCTGCTGGTCACCGCCGTGGTGGGCTCCGGCATCATGGCCACCACCCTCTCCCCGGACGACGTCGGCTTGCAGTTGCTGGAGAACTCGATCGCCACCGCGTTCGCCCTCGGCGCGCTGATCCTGATCTTCGGCCCGGTCTCCGGCGCGCACTTCAACCCGGTGGTCTCGACGGCCGACTGGTTCCTCGGCCGTCGCGCCGGCGCCGGCCTCACCGTCCGCGACCTCGGCGGCTACATCGCCGCCCAGGTCGCCGGGGCAATCGCCGGGTCGGTGCTGGCGAACCTGATGTTCGACCTGGCCGCCGTGACCTGGTCGGCCAAGGACCGCGCCGCCGGCAACCTGTGGCTCGGCGAGGTCGTCGCCACCACCGGCCTGATCCTGCTCGTCTTCGCCCTGGCCCGCTCCGGCCGCGCCCCCGTGGCCCCGGCCGCCGTGGGCGCCTACATCGGAGCCGCGTACTGGTTCACCTCGTCCACGTCGTTCGCCAACCCGGCCGTGACGATCGGACGGGCGTTCACCGACACGTTCGCCGGCATCGCCCCCGCCTCGCTGCCCGGCTTCGTCATCGCCCAGATCATCGGCCTCGCCGTCGGCATCGGCCTGCTGGCCGCGCTCTACCCCGACGCCGGGAAGGCCGCCGACCAGGTGCTCGTGCCCACCGACGAGCGCAACCCGTAGTCGACCAGCGCTCATGACCCGCCGCCCCGCGCACCTGGCAGCCGAGCCGTACCGCGAGGTGCTCAACCGGCCGCATCCCGCCGGCCGGTACCGGCTGCTCGACCACAACACCAACCTCCGCAGCTCCCTGCCACCGATCCTCGACGAGGCGCCGGTCAACCGGCCCCGCGAACCGCACTGCCAGAAAGGCTCCTGATGTCCGACAAGCCCAGCGTCCTGTTCGTCTGCGTGCACAACGCCGGCCGGTCCCAGATGGCCGCCGGTTGGCTGCGCCACCTCGCCGGTGACACCGTCGAGGTCCGCTCCGCCGGCTCCGCCCCCGCCGACACCGTCAACCCCGCCGCCGTGCAGGCCATGCGGGAAGTCGGCATCGACATCACCGACCAAACCCCGAAACTGCTGGAGTACGCGACCGCGGAGTCGTCCGACGTCATCGTGACGATGGGCTGTGGGGACGCCTGCCCGGTCTTCCCCGGCAAGCGCTACGAGGACTGGAAGCTCGACGACCCCGCCGGCAAGGGCGTCGACGCCGTGCGCCCGATCCGCGACGACATCCGCACCCGGGTGGAGAAGCTCCTCACCGAGCTGCGCCCGAGCGCCTGACGCCACCCTCCCCGCCGCCCGCCGCCCGCCCTCCGCCGCCCGCCCTCCGCCGCCCGCCGGTCCAGCCACCGGCGGGCGGTCCACCCCTTTGAGCAGGAGCCCTTCGTGTCCGACCCGCACCCGCTGATCATCATCGGCTCCGGGCCCGCCGGCTACACCGCCGCCATCTACGCCGCCCGCGCCAACCTCACACCCCTGGTCATCGAAGGCGCCCAGTCCGGTGGCTCCCTGATGACCACCACCGAGGTGGAAAACTTCCCCGGCTTCCCCGACGGCATCACCGGCCCCGAACTGATGGACAACCTGCGCAAGCAAGCCGACCGCTTCGGCGCCCAGTTCCTCACCGACGACGTCACCCGCGTCGACCTCACCGCCGACGTCAAAACCGTGTGGGTCGGCCAGCAGAGCTACCAGGCGCGAGCGGTCATCCTCGCCACCGGGTCCGCGTGGCGGCCCCTCGGCGTGCCCGGTGAGACCGAACTGCTCGGCCACGGCGTCTCCTCCTGCGCCACCTGCGACGGGTTCTTCTTCCGCGACAAGGACATCGCCGTCATCGGCGGCGGCGACTCCGCGATGGAGGAAGCCACCTTCCTCACCCGCTTCGCCCGCAGCGTCACCATCATCCACCGCCGCGACACCTTCCGCGCCAGCCGCATCATGGCCGACCGCGCCCTGACCAACGACAAGATCACCATCGAGTGGAACACCATGGTCGAGGAGATCCTCGGCCGCGACGGCGTCGTCACTGGCATTCGCGTCCGTGACGCCCACACCGGCGCCGAGCGGGTCCTGGACGTCACCGGAGTGTTCGTCGCCATCGGCCACGACCCCCGCAGTGACCTGTTCCGCGGCCAGGTCGACCTCGACCCCGACGGCTACGTCACCGTCGCGGCCCCCAGCACCCGCACCAACCTGCCCGGCGTCTTCGCCGCCGGAGACCTCGTCGACCACACCTACCGCCAGGCCATCACCGCCGCCGGCACCGGCTGCGCCGCCGCCCTCGACGCCGAGCGCCACCTCGCCAGCCTGTCCTAACCAGCACCTGCCGCAGCCCACGTCAGAACACACAGGCGGCGGTTCCCTCCCAGGGTTACCCGGCGAGTTGGGCGCTGATGTCGGCGACCGTGGCCTTGGCCGTGCGCCCCGCGCCCACCAGCGTCGCCGACGCCGACCCGGTCCAGTCGCCGTACCCCAACAGATAGAGACGGGACTCGTCCACCGACCTGGTGCCGTCGGTGGGCGCCACACCCTGCCGCCACCCGGGCAACAGCGGCGCGAGGTGGGCGAGCTCCGGCCGGAACCCGGTGCACCAGATGACCGCGTCACACGGCTGTCCGGTGCCGTCGGCCCACCACACGCCGTGCGCGTCCAGCCGCGCGAACATCGCGCGGGCATGCAGCACGCCGCGCTCACGGGCGTCGCGGACGCTGGGCACCATCACGATGTCCCCCAGGTCACTCACCCCACCCGCGGCGCCGGCGGCTGTGCGGGTGGCCACATCGAACAGCACCCTCCCGTCGACGTCGTCCGGCATGAACCGTGGCGGGCGCCGGGTGACCCAGGTGACCTCGGCGACCCGCGACACATCGGCCAGGATCTGCGCCCCCGAGTTGCCCCCACCGACGATGACGACCCGCTGCCCGCGGAACTCCAGCGGCGAGGCGTAGTCCACGGTATGCAACTGCCGGCCACCGAACTCCTCCCGACCTGAGACGTCCGGCAGGTACGGGCACTGCCACGTCCCGGTCGCGGAGATGACGTACCGGGCCGACCACGATCCGGAGTCGGTCTGCACCGCCAAGCGCGCACCCGCCGCCCGCACCTCCCGCACCCGGACCGGGCGACGCACCGCGAGGTCGTAGCGCTGCTCGTATGCCCGCAGGTAATCCACGACGTGCCCGGCGCTCGGGAACTCCTCACCGTCCTGGCTTGGCATCCCCCACCCCGGCAGCGGGCTGTACGGCGCCGGGGAGAACAACCGCAACGAGTCCCAGCCATGCCGCCATGCGCCACCCGACTGCGATTGGGCATCGAGGATGACGTAATCCAGGCCAGCGCGGCGCAGGTAATAGCCCGCCGCCAGGCCCGCCTGCCCACCCCCGACGACCACCACATCACACGACCCAGGCACCCACGCCACCTTCCTCGCTCTACAGATCATCATGCGACACGACTCGAACGGGCGCGGAAGGTCCCAGGCCCGAGGAGCAACGGGTAGAGCCACACCACAAGATCAGTGGACCTTTGCAACCAGGTCTCTACGAGCTGCGGCGGCGGATCTCGGCTAGGCGCTCTTCGGAGCTGGTTACGCTGTCTCGCCTGAGTCGGTAGACCTTCAGTTGCCGGGCCGAGGCCAGCGCGCAGATCCGGGCCAGGTGCAGCCGCACCAACTCGATGGTGTCGTCGGGGGCCGCATCGCCGGGAAACAGGACCATGTGCACCTTGGCCTTGACGAAGGCTCGCAGCTCCAGTTCTCGCTTGCGGATGTACCGGTCGCGGCCGAACACCACCCAGCCATTTTCGGCCGATCATTGGCAGCCAGTCCTCGAACCGGGTGACCGGCATATGCAGTCGCCGATACGGGGTTACCGTGGGTCGAGGCGGGTCAGTCGCGCGTCGCGCCGAGGATCTGGATGGTCGACATCGTGTACGTGTTTGCGTTCAAGACTTCAGCCGGCCTGCTGGAGACACCGGCCGGGGTCGTCGGCTCTTGCCGGGTCGAGGTCCGGTGAGCGCCGTCGAAGTTTTGGTGATCGGGGCGGGGCCAACCGGGCTGGCGATGGCCGGGCAGTTGGCCGCCTTGGGTGTGCGGGTCCGGGCGGTGGATCGATCTCTCGACCGGGTGCAGGAGTCCCGTGCCCTGGCGATACAGCCCCGCACTCTGGAGGTCCTCGCCAGTCTCGGGGTGACTGACGAGATGACGGCCGTCGGGAACCGCGCGGTGCGGCTGTGTCTGCACGCGCGGGGGCGGGCGCGTACCGTGCCACTGTTCGACCTGGGTCTGTCCGGCACCGCGTATCCGTATCTGCTGTTCCTGTCGCAGGCGAAGACCGAGCGCATCCTGGGTGAGCACCTCGCGGCGGTGGGGCTTGACATCGAACGGGGTGTCGAGCTGGTGGGGTTGGACCGTGCCGTCGACGGTGCGGTGGCGACGCTGCGGCACGGAGACGGCCGGACCGAGCGGGTGACGGCCCGGTACGTGGTGGGTTGCGACGGCGCACACAGCGCTGTGCGGCACCTCGCCGGAATCGGATTCGAGGGCGCTGCGTATCCGCAGACGTTCGTCCTAGCTGACCTGGAGGCCGACGGCCTCGACACGGGGACGGCGCACGTCTTCTTGTCTGAGCGGGGAATGCTGTTCTTCTTCCCACTCGGCCATCCGACCACCTGGCGGCTGTTGGTCATGCGGCCACCCGCCGAGGTGGCCTCACCAGACGCCCCGGTCACCCTCGATGAAGTGCAGGCACTCGCCGACACCTACACCGATGCGACGGTGCGCCTGCGTGATCCTGTCTGGATGACCAATTTCCGGCTGCACCACCGCGCCGCCACCCACTACCGGGCCGGGTCGGTGTTCCTGGCCGGCGATGCCGCGCACATCCACAGCCCTGCCGGCGCGCAGGGTATGAACACCGGCATCCAGGACGCCGTCAACCTCGGTTGGAAACTCGCCCAAGCCTTGCGGGGCAACGCTGACTCGACGCTCCTGGATACCTACGAGATCGAACGGGCGCCTGTTGGCCGGATGGTGCTGCGCTTCAGCGACCGGGCGTTCACTGTCGCGACGTCCACCAATCCGGCCGTCCGGTTCGCCCGGACCCGGATCGCCCCCGCTCTCATCCCGGTCGTGCTCGCGTCGCGGTTCGTGCGGGCCTCCGCCTTCCGGACGGTGTCGCAGCTGGGCATCACCTACCGGAACAGCCCGCTGTCAGTGGAAGGGCCGCGCCCATCGCGCTCCGGTCCTCGACCCGGAGACCGGCTGCCCGACGCCCCGCTGCCCGGCACGGGAGACGCCACCACGCTGCATCGGCTCACCTTCACGCCCGGATGGCACCTGCTGCTGTGCGGACCCTCCGCCGCCTGGCCTGCCGACGACACCGCCGGACTCGCCCGGGGCCACCTCACCGTGCATCGGTTGGCCGAGCCGGACGCCGTAGGAGAGGCGCCGACGTCCGCTGCTCAGGCGTTGCGGCGATTGGGGTTCGGCCCCGGCGCTAATGGCGTGTTACTGGTCCGTCCCGATGGACACATCGGATACCGGGCTGGTGGCACCGACCTGACCGGGCTGTTCGCCTACCTGGACCGCTGGCTCGGCTCGTAACCCCACCCGCTGCTGTCATCGTCGTCGACCGCGCTGCGGCGCGTAGCGGCGCCTCGGATCCGGTGATCCAGTGGCAGGGCGGTGTCGCCCGCCAGCGGTGGCCCGAGGAGCTTACGAAGAGCCCCTGACCCGCCTGCTTCGCACGAAGATCAGCAGGTCCTGGCCCCGGGCTAAGGCGTCCGGACCGATCGTGTCCGCGTCTGTGGCCTGCTGTCTACAACGACGGCAGGCCGCAGACGAGTCGCGGCGCACGGCCTGGTGCCGATCAGTGCGGCGAACAGGCCGCAAGCCAGAGCCCTTCGAACAGATGGGTCCGCCTCGACGGGGCGCCTCCCTCACCTAGCGTCGGCCGTGAATGTTCGTCAGTCGTCCCGCGTCGCACCGCAGTTGACCAGCACAGGCATGTTGGTGATCGGCAGCTGCGCAGACCGAGACAGCGGTGGGCGTCGCTTCCTGCGGCTCACGGTCCGGTCCGCGCTCAGCGCCGGGCCCGCATGGCGTCGATGGTGAGTTCGACGAGATGCTCGGCGGCGGCGTCTGCTGCGAGGGCGTTCAGGGCGAAGGCGGCGAGTTCATCGGGTGCGATGTCGTCGCGAATTGTTCTGGACTGGGCGGCGTCGGCTATCAGGGTGCTGAGGAAGGCGCGCAGCTGTTTGTGTGCGGCGGTCACCTGTTCGCTGCGGTGCAGTTCCGCCCCCAGCTCGCCGCTGTGGGAATGGCCGGACATCCGCGCGAAGGCGTGCAGCACGACGCGCAATCGTGCGCTCGGGTCGGCAGTGTCGTCGCGGATCTCCATCAGGTGGGCGAGGTGCTGGCGGACCTGGCGTTCGTGCCAGGCACGGAGGACCGCGTCGATGTCGGGGAAGTACTTGTACAGGGTGGCGCGTCCGATGCCGGTGGTCTCGGCGATGCGGGACATGGTGAGCGCGGTCAGTCCATGCTCGGCGATCAGTGCTGCGGCGGCGTCCAGGGCGGCGTCGCGCACTGCGGCGCGGTGCGCCTCGATCGTGTCGGTCCACAGCTTGGGCACCCTCTTACTATACGCATTGGCGCTTCCGTGACATGCTGTCTGCTTAGCGAGACATAATGTCTTGAAAAAGGTGGCGGGCGTGGTTCTGCGCCGGGAGACGGGAGAGGCCAGTGGCGGACAGGGCGAAGGGCGGCGGCAGTGCGCCCGGCCCGCCGCGATGGGTCGTGGCGCTCGCGGTGGTGGGGCTGGTTCTGTTGGCCCTGTTCGTGATCGCGCAGCTCGCGGGTGTCGGTGGGCATCATGGTCCGGGCCGACACCTGCCCGGCGGTATGCCGGCGCAGGCGGCGGGCAGGTGGTGACGGTGCGCTCGGGTGCGCGTAAGGCGGCGCTGACGGTGCATGTGACGACGTCGGTGGGCTGGCTCGGCGCGGTCGTGGGGTTTCTCGTTGTCGCGGTCGTCGCGGTACGCAGCCGCGACGCCGTGCTGGTGCGGGCCTGCTATCTCACCGCGGATCTGGTGGCGCGCTTCGCGGTGGTGCCGTTCGCGGTGGCGTCCGTGCTCAGCGGCTTGGTGTCGTCGTGGGTCAGCCCGTGGGGTCTGATACGGCACTGGTGGGTGCTGGTGAAACTCGTCGTCACGCTCGTGGCGACGGGAGTGTTGCTCCTGCAGGTGGCGCCGATCAGCGCGCTGGCTGCCGCCGCCGGGAACTCCAGCTTCCCGGTCGGTTCGCTGCAGGCGGGCGGCGTTGCCCTGGTGGTGCACGCCGCCGGTGGGCTGCTGGTGTTGCTGGCAGTGACGGTGCTGGCCGTCTACAAGCCGCGCGGGGTGACCCGCTACGGCGTGCGCCAGCGGGGCGCGGTGCCGGCATCCCGCTGACCTGCCGGCGCCGACACGCCCAGATCTGGTCGCCGCTGCCGGGCGACTTGCACTACGAGCGCACGCATGACTCGTGATCGCGCCGACGCGTGTGCGCCCCGTTGCCCGAGTTCTGGCGGCGCGCCGGCTACGAGGCGACCGCCACGGCGACGCATTGGCCGTGTCGCACCAACGCCGTTGGTGGGCGATTACGTCTGCCGCGATGCCGGCCGCTTGCTCCTTTAGTGGCGACGTGACCAACTGCGCTCTCCTGTCCCGCGTCGCTGACAAATGCTGGCCTCAATTGGGTGACCTGTGGAACATCGACACGCCTGGACGGCTATACCCCCTGGGGGTATGTTGAGGGTGAGGAGGCGATGAGGATGTCGCACGAGAACGAGCACCACCAGACGCAGGCCCCGGGGGAGAGCGTCGACCCACACGGCGGCCACGGCGATCACCGAAGCAGTCGAGAGAGTCCGGGCGGGCAACCTGTTCGGCCCAGCACCCACCACGACCATGCCGGGCACGGCGGCACTGACGGGCACGGCGGGCATGGTGGGCATGACAAGCACGCCGGGCATGACCCGGAGATGTTCCGCCGTAAGTTCTGGCTGAGCCTGGTCTTGACGGTGCCGATCGTGGTGACCAGTCACATGGTGATGGGCTGGTTCGGCTATCGGCTGGACTTCCCGGGGGTCGACTGGGTGGGACCGGTGCTGGGCACGGTGGTGTTCGTCTACGGCGGGTGGCCGTTCCTGCAGGGCGCGGTGCGAGAGGTCCGTGACCGGACGCCGGGGATGATGCTGCTGATCGCGATGGCCATCACCGTCGCGTACGTGGCCTCGGCGGCGACCGCGCTGGGCGTGTTCGACCTGGACTTCTGGTGGGAGCTGGCGGCTCTGGTCACGATCATGCTGCTCGGGCACTGGCAGGAGATGAAGGCCATCGGGCAGGCTCAGGGCGCGCTGTCGGCCCTGGCCGCGCTGCTGCCCGACGACGCCGAACGCCTCGGCGGTGACGGTCAGCCCGAACGGGTGCGGGTCAGCGACCTGCGCGTCGACGACGTGGTCCTGGTGCGCCCGGGCGGGCGGGTGCCGGCCGACGGGCGCATCACCGACGGCCGCGCGGAGCTGGACGAGTCGATGATCACCGGCGAGTCCCGGCCGGTCGGCCGCGAACGCGGCGACCGGGTGGTGGCGGGCACGGTGGCCACCGACGCGGCCATCCGGGTGCGCGTCGAGGCCGTCGGCGAGGACACCGCCCTGGCCGGCATCCAACGCCTGGTCGCGCAGGCCCAGCAGTCCAGCGGCAGGGCGCAGGTCCTCGCTGACCGGTTCGCGGCCTGGCTGTTCTACATCGCCACCGCCACAGCCGCCGCGACGCTGCTGATCTGGACGTTGATCGGCGACCTCGACGAGGCCGTCGTCCGCACCGTGACGGTGCTGGTGATCGCCTGCCCGCACGCGCTGGGGCTGGCCATCCCGCTGGTGATCGCCCTGTCCACCGCTGTGGCCGCGAAGGGCGGCATCCTGGTCAAGGACCGCCTCGCGTTGGAGCGGATGCGCACCATCGACACGGTGCTGTTCGACAAGACCGGCACCCTGACCCGCGGCGAGCACGTCGTCGCCGGTGTCGCCGCCACCGGCGGCGTCAGCGAGACCGACGTGCTGGCCGTCGCGGCGGCGGTGGAGGCCGACAGCGAACACCCCCTCGCACGGGCCATCGTCACCGCCGCCGCCCAGCAGGGCGCCCGGCGCACCGCGACCGGTTTCCGGTCGCTGACCGGTCGCGGGGTGCGCGCCGACGTCGGTGGCGTCAGCTACGCGGTCGGCGGGCCCGCCCTGCTGCGCGAACTCGACGCCACGGTGCCCGGCGACCTCGACGAGCACCGGGCCGGGTGGTCTCGGCGGGGAGCGGCGGTACTGCACCTGCTGCGTCTCGACGGCGGGCAGGCAAGCGTCATCGGCGCCCTCGCCCTGGAAGACCAGATCCGCCCCGAGGCGCGCCAAGCCATCGCCGACCTCCGTCAACAGGGCATCCGCAAGATCGTGATGATCACCGGGGACGCGCGTCCGGTGGCTGAGGCGGTCGCCGCTGACCTGGGCTTCCGGCCCGGTGAGGACGAGGTGTTCGCCGAGGTGCTGCCCGCCGACAAGGACGAGGCGGTCGGTGAGCTGCAACGCCGAGGGCTGCGGGTGGCGATGGTCGGTGACGGCGTGAACGACGCTCCCGCGCTGGCCCGTGCCGACGTCGGTATCGCCATCGGCGCCGGCACCGACGTCGCGATCGAATCCGCGGGCGTCGTGCTCGCCTCCTCCGACCCGCGCGGGGTCACCGGAGTCATCCGGCTCTCGCGCGCCTCCTACCGCAAGATGATCCAAAACTTGGCCTGGGCCGCCGGCTACAACGTCGTCGCCCTGCCCCTGGCCGCCGGGGCTCTGGCCTGGGCCGGAGTGAGCCTGAGCCCCGCGGTCGCCGCGGTGCTGATGTCCGCCTCCACCATCGTGGTCGCGCTCAACGCCCAACTGCTGCGCCGCGTGCAGCTACGCCAACCCGACAATCCAGGCCCGGATCACGGGTTCGCCCCGAAGGACCCAACGCCGGCCCGCTAGCGTGAAGCGCATGACACCGCCAGCAGCACGAACCGGACTCCTCGTCCGGTTCGTGCTGCTGGCCTGCACCCTTGTCGGACTGGCCGCCATGCACAGCCTCGGCCACGACCCCATCACGTCGATGCGACCCGCCGCCGAGCACGCCAACCACACCGACGGGCAGCCGACCACGCCCGCGGCCCACGGTTGCGGCACCGACACCTGCGATCACCCATCGGTTTCACCGCCGGGCCACGACAACGGGCACCTGCCCGGCTGGCAGGTGTGCCTGGCCCTCGTGGCGGCCGTCGGCCTCGCGGTAGCCCTCGGCGCACTCCTGCTCGCCCGCACGAGTCACGCCCGCCTACGGCACCGCCCCCGCCGGCGTGCCGCGAGTTCCCGGGCGCCACCAGCGCCCCGCATCGGATTGCACCTGAGCGCGGTGTCGGTGCTGCGCGTATAGGCGCTGCGACCTGCGGCGGGACACGTCCCGCCGGCTCGCACGCACCTGTTCCCGCAGTTACCTCGACATCGAAAGGCACATCCTGCGATGACTCGCACCCGCCTGCGCCGCGCCGTCCTGACCGCGGCCAGTCTCGCCACCGCCGTCGCGCTCGCCGGCTGCGGCACCGACCAGCACGGCTCCACCGCCGGGGGCCACAACAGCGACAGCACGGCCAGCCCGACGCTCAGCCCGGCCCCGAGCAGCCCTGGCGCCGCCAACGCCGCCGACGTCACGTTCGCCCAGGCGATGATCCCGCATCACCAGCAGGCCGTGCAGATGGCCGACCTCGCCGCCTCCCGCGCCACCGACGCTGACGTCAAGCGACTCGCCACCCAGATCAAGGCCGCCCAAGGGCCAGAGATCACCACCATGACCATGTGGCTGGCCGCCTGGGGCACACCGGCGCCAACGACCAGCACTGCCGGCGCGCCCGGCCAGCATCACGGCGGAAGTGCCAACGCCTCACCCGGCACGGACCAGGACCACGCCATGGCGGGCATGATGACCGACGCCGCCATGACCGCCCTCGCCGCCGCGACCGGCGCGGACTTCGACCGGCAGTTCCTCACGATGATGATCGCCCACCACCGGGGTGCCATCAGCATGGCCAAGGACGAGATCAGCAACGGCGTCAACACCGACGCCAAAGCCCTCGCCCAGCAGATCGCCGACGACCAGCAGGCCGAGATCGACACCATGAACAGGATCCTCGCCCGCCTCTGAGCGCTGCAGTGTGTGCCCGGGCGTTCTCGACGCCCGGGCACACCGCATCATCTGGCCAATCCCCGCAGCGCCAGGCCCGAGGCCGGCAACGACGTTCGACTCGGCCGCCGCACTCGCTCAGCCGTCCCTGGAGCAGTGTTTGGAGCTTTATGCCCTCCGGGAGAAGTCGCAGGCGCCAGCCCTTGATGTTCGCGACAAGCCGCTGGCGCCCCCGCCGTATGTGTCGACTCGGCCCGCTGGTCAGTTGCGGGGCCAGACCCGCACGGGCACGCGGGGAAACGCCGCCGTCAGGAACAGTTCGGTGACGCGGTCGCGCAGGAGGCAGTCCGGCCAGGCGTCCAGCACCTCGGGCAGAGTGCGGTGCCCGAGGGCCAGGTGAAGCAGGCCCCCGGGCGGGATGGCGGCGTGGGCCTCGGGGTCGGTGGCGGGGCTGACGGTGCCGCGCAGGGCCGTCACCGCGCTCAGCTCGCCGTCGGTGAATTCCAGCCGGGCGGCTCGGCCGTAGGTGTCGATGGTCAAGGCCGGCTCGGGCCACCGCAGGTCGGCGGTGCGCCAGCGCTGCCGCAGCAGCGGCAGCAGTCGGGCGAGCAGGTCGACCGGGTCGCCGGTGCGGACGTACCAACCTCTGGGTCGCCTCGGTACACCGGGCGGGCCGAGGCGGGCCAGGGGGTGCTCCGGGTCGAGGATGGGGCGCACCGCGGTGAACGGCTGACCGGCTGATGTCTCGTACTGGCGGCCGACGTGGCCCAGGTGTGCGTGCATCACGGCGGCGGCCCGCGGCCAGTCGGCTGGTCGCTGACACGCGGCAGCGACCACGATCAGCTCGCCGGCGGCGGAGAGCCGGGCACCGTGGACCAGGTATCCGAGGACGTCGGCGTCGTGCACCAGGACGGCGACGACGCGCCGGGCGATATCCGCCGGGCGGCGCCCGGTGATCTCGTAGCGCCACACCGTCGCGTCCCTGGGGCAGACAAGGGCGTCACCGTCGGCGAGGCGTCGGTCGATGTCGGCGAGGGCGTCCGCGTCGGCGACGGTGGCCGGGCGCACCGTCATAGCGCCGACACGGTTGTCCGAGCGGTCCTGGGTGGCGTCCGGCAGCGCGGACGAGGGCATCGAGCAGGCGCCGTCGTTGGCCAGGGCGTAGTCGTAGCCGAGCCGCCGGTAGAAGTACCCGATTCCCTCGATCACCTGGACCGGCACACCGTCGCGCGCGTATCGGTGGTGCAGGGCGGCGAACAGGTGCTCGGTGAGCCGGTTGCCGCGGTGCTGCGGCGCCGTGCCGACCAACTCGACCTGGGCCACCGGCAGCTGGACTCCGGCCAGGCTCCAGTTTTGCCGCAGCCCGACGAGGCTGGCGACCGGGCGGCCGGTGGCGGTGTCCTCGGCGACCAGGAAGTCGTCGGGCACGACCGAGGGATGACCGTCCAGCAGGTCTTCGACCCAGGCGGCGATGCCGGGGTGCGGTTGCCCACCGGTTACCGGTTGAAGCTGGACCGACGCGTGGAGGCGAGCGAGCACGGTGGCGTCGGAGAGTCGGCCCGGCCGCACCACGTAACGGTCGTTCACCGGGAGCGGGGACTTGGGGTGATGGCCAGCGCGGCGACGGCAGTGACGACGGCGACGATCGCGGCGGTGGTGAAGCCGCGCGAGAAGCCGCCGGTGCCGGTGCCGGCGATGCTGACGGCGGCCACGCTCGAGACGACTGCTGCGCCGACGGAGGCCCCGAATTCGTGGAAGGTGCTGACGATTCCCGAGGCCAGGCCTGCTTCGTGGGCCGCGACCTGTCCCAGCGCGGTGGCGGCCGACACCACGAAAAGGGTTCCGGTACCGGCCGCCGCGACCGCCATACCGGCCACCAGGGGGGCGGCTCCGGTCCAGATCGCCGGGACAGCCAGGCCGGCGGCGGCAACGGTCAGCCCGGCCACCGCCAGGGTGCGGGCTCCGGTGCGGCCGATGACGCGTCCGGCCACCTGTGCGCCGAGCATGGTGGACAGCGCGCTGGGGAGGAAGAGCAGGCCGGTGGTCAGTGCGCCGTAGCCGTAGTGCTGCTGCAGCGCGAATGTGCCGAGGAAGAACATCATGATCATGAGTGCGGTGGCGACGAGGATCAGCAGGCTGCCGGTCGCCACGGGCCTGCGGGCCAGCAGTCGTACGTCCATCAGTGGGCTGGCGGCGAGGCGCTGGCGGGCCACGAAAGCGGTGTAGACAAGCGCCGACACCAGCAGTAGGAGCGCGGTGCTCCAGGTGGCCCAGCCGTGCTCTCCCGCCCTGACCAGCGCGTAGATCAAGGTCGCGGTCGCGGTCGTGACCAGGGCGGCGCCGGCAACGTCGAGCGTGGCGCGCGGAGCGGATGCGCGCCGCGCTGGTAGGTACGAGCGCAGCGTGAACAGCAGCACCACCGCGACGGGGACGTTGATGAAGAAGATCCACGCCCAGCCCGGTCCGGCGGTGAGAAGCCCGCCGAGCAGAACGCCGAGCGCGGCGCCGCTGCCGCCCAGCGCGGACCAGATGCCGAGCGCCTTGTTGCGCTCGTCGCCGTCGAAAATGGTGACAATGAGCGAGAGCGCCGCCGGGGACAGCATGGCGGCAGCCAGTCCCTGCGCCACTCGGCCGGTGAGAAGCAGGGGCCCGGAGGTCGCCAGTCCGGCGGTCAAGGAGGCGGCCGCGAACAGCAGCAGACCGGTCAGGATGAGCCGGCGGGAACCGAACAGGTCGGCGGCGCGACCGCCGAGCAGCAGCAGTCCACCGAACGCGAGGGTGTAGCCACTGACCACCCAGGTGAGGGTTTCGCGCCGCAGGTCAAGGTCCGCGCCCATGTGTGGCAGGGCGATCGCGACGACGGTGACGTCGAGGATGAGCATGAGCTGCGCGATACCGACCATCCCGAGGATGCGCCAGCGTCGGGGATCGGGGGTGAGGGTCGGTTGGGTTGGGAGGGTGGCTGCGGGCGTGGACTCAGACACGGTGAGCGCCTCCGGAGCTAAGTTGTACAAGCTGTGTTCAACTTGCGTCCGGTACTGTAACTCATACACACACTGTTTGACTTAAGGACGTCGCATGCCCCGCTCCGACACCACGCCGGCCCGTCGGGCGGACGCACGGCAGAACGCCGAGAAGATCGTGCAAGCGGCCGTCGGCTGCCTGGGGCGCAACCCGCAGGCGAGCATGAACGACATCGCTCAGGAGGCGGGGGTCGGCAGGGTGACCCTGTATGGCCACTTCCCGTCCCGGGAGGCGCTCGTCGAGGCGGCATTGGTCCGACTGTTGGCCCGAGGCGACGAGGTGTTGGAAACCGTTGATCTCGGTGGTGATCCCCGCGATGGGCTGCGGGCGCTCATGGAGTCCGGATGGCTGCTGATCGCCCAGGCGTCGTCGGTCCTGCAAGCCGCGGAGCAGGCCCTGTCCCCAGGGCGGGTGCAGGAGCTGCACGCGAAACCGGAGCAACGCGTTCATGGCCTGATCCGTCGCGGTCAGGCCGAAGGCGTGTTCCGGGCCGACATCGCCGCCGACCTGCTGTCCAGCGTCCTGCATCACATCGTGCACGGGGCGGCAGGTGACGTCGCAGCAGGACGACTCGATCCGGCGGACGCGCCGCGTGTCGTTGCCGAGATGGCCCTGGCCGTCTGCGTGCTCCCGCCGGCCCGCGGTGGGCTGCCGGCCGACCGATGAGTCGGCCGCCGCTGCTGTTGGGCTTCGCGGCCGGCGTGCTCGTCCGCACCGACGCCGCGCCGATCAGAGCGCCAGGGATGATGTTCCTGCCTCCGGTGTAGCAGTCCGCATGGACTGCCGCGCTACCGCCGTCGCCGGGGCCTCGCCGGGACGCTGTCGCGCCTGCTGCTGGCCGGCGCTCTTCCCAGCCGTCACTGTCACCTTCTCGCCGCCCCACCCAAGCGGTGAAGTGGTTGTGTCATCGAACCAACTGGTTGTATCGTCGAACCATGCGGGGTGAAGAAGTGGACGCGGCGCAGGAAGCCCTGATGCGTTTCATCCGCAACTTCGGCCTCCATCAGCCCGACCGCACGCCATGCGGACAGCCACTGCCGGTCTCCGAGGCGCACGCCATGGTGGAAATCGCCCGCCAGACAGGCATCCGTCAGACGGAACTGGCCCACCGGCTGCGGCTGCAGAAAAGCACTGTCAGCCGCCTGGTCACCAACCTGGTCAACCGGGGTTGGGTACAACGCGAGACGGCCGACAACGACGGCCGCGGCGTCGTGCTACTCCTCACCGAAGCCGGAACCACCGCCGCTGCACGGCAGGCCGACGCCCGCCGGCACCGGCTCACCACTCTGCTCGCTCGCGTACCCGACGACCAACACGCCACCGTGGTGCGCGCCCTGCAAACCCTCGCGGAGGCCGCCAATGAACCGCCCTGACCGCCATCCCCGAACCCGGACCCTGCTCATGGTCGCCGCCACCATCATGCTGAGCAGCGGATGCGCCAACGACTCGACGCCGACACCGGTAACGTCCAGCCGACAGGCCGAGGTGGCCGAACGGGGCGCATCAGTCATGCCGTTCGACCTGGAACGCACCACGCACCAGTTCACCAGAAGCGGTAGCGGCGGCGTCCAAACCGTGACCGCCGACGACCCGCAGAACGCCAACCAGGTCGCCCTCATCCAGCAGCACCTGAACGCAGAGACCACCCGCTTCCGCCGCGGCGACTTCACCGATCCGGCCGCTATCCACGGCAACCAGATGCCCGGCCTGCAAGCGCTACGAACACACGGCGGACGCATCACCATTGACTACGAAACCACCCCCGGCGGGGGACGCGTCACCTACACCACCAGTGACACCGAACTCCGCAACGCTCTGCACCACTGGTTCGACGCGCAAGTTAGCGACCACGGTGAGCACGCCACCCGCTGAGCCCCATCCAACGTAGCCGCCCGGACCAGCCAACCTGATCAACCAGCGCTGCTCCGGCGAACAGCCGCAGCTGATTCAGCTGAGTCGCTGCGTGGCGGCTCGACCACCACGTGGCCCCGGCAACGACGGCGGAGGGTCTCCGCGAAGCCGACATCCACGCGTCGACGTCTGCGCGCGCTCGCCGCACCTAACGCCGCGACGACCATCACCGGACACCGGGGCGCGCCGCAGGTCCCTGCCGTGCGCGCGGGCCCAGGCGGCCAGTTCGGCCGCGGCCGGGGCCATGCCGGTGGCGGCGAAGCGGGCCAGCGCCAGCCGGTGCAGGTCCCGCAATGGTGCGGGCAGCGCGGCCCGGCGGGCGAGCAAATTGTCGGCGGACAGCCCGGCCCGCGCCAGCACCGTGCGTGGCAAGGTCGCCGTCGTTACCGCTGCTGGTCACAGTTCACTCCTGCCGGTCGATGTCGGTGGTGCTTCGGCGGTCTGTGCGGCGCGACGCCGGGCGAGGACCACACCGGCGAGCGTGGCGAGGACCCCGCCGGCTGCGGCGGCGAACACCGCGTTACCGGCGACCACACCCGCGAGGGCAGCACCGGCACCGGCGAGTCCGCCGGTGAGCAGCAGGAGATGTACGGTGCAGCACGTCGCGAGCGCGCCAACCGCCCACAGCACACCGCGGCCGCCGCGCCTGTTGTCAGGCACAGCAGGAGGTCGGCAGCTCGTTGCGGAACGTCCCGGCGACGATCCGCAGGCTCTCGGCCATGGTCAGATACGGCGCCCAGGTATCGGCGAGGTCGTCGACGGTCATCGCGGCCTTGATGGCGTAGGTCGCGGCGAGCATCATCTCCCCGGCACCGTCGGCCAGCGCGTGCACGCCGAGGACCCGGCCGGTGCCGGCGTCGGCGACGAGTTTGACCGCGCCGTGGGTGTCGCGGTTGACCAGCGCCCGCGGCACGTCCGCCAGGTCGAGGACCCGACAGTCGCAGTCGTGCCCGGCCGCGAGAGCCTCGGCCTCGGTCAGCCCGGCCGAGGCCAGCTGCGGGCGCGTGAACACCACCGACGGCAACCCGGTGTAGTCCACCCGGGCCGGGCGCGCGCCGTCGCCGGCGAGGGCATTGACCGCCGCGACCCGCCCGGTGGCGGCCCCGACGTAGACGTACTGCGGGGCGCCGGTGACATCCCCGGCCGCGAAGATGCGCGGGTTGGCGGTGCGCTGCGCCTCATCGACCACGACGAACCCGCGTTCGTCGGTC
Source organism: Micromonospora sp. CNZ296 (assembly GCF_007827635.1). Taxonomy (NCBI): domain Bacteria; kingdom Bacillati; phylum Actinomycetota; class Actinomycetes; order Micromonosporales; family Micromonosporaceae; genus Micromonospora; species Micromonospora sp. CNZ296. Next base: position 14,494 of record NZ_VISW01000019.1, on the reverse strand, counting down.
TCCACCCCGGCGGCGGCCAGGCCGAGGCCGTCGGTGCGGGCCCGGCGACCGGTGGCCACCAGCAGCCGCTGCCCACGGACCCGCCGCCCGGACCCGGTGACGACCTCCACCGCGTGCCCGCCGTCGACGGCCCGCACCGCGGTGGCGTGCTCCTGCAGCACGGTGATCCCGTCGCCGGCGAACACCTCTGCCAGGGCTGCGGCGAGTTCCGGCTCGGCCCGCGGCGCCAACCGGCCCACCACCGTGACCTGGGTGCCGAGGTGGGCGAACAGCTGCGCCTGCTCCATGCCGATGTACCCGCCACCGATGACCACCAGCGATTCCGGCAGCATCTGCTGCTCGACCGCGGTGGTGGAGGTCAGGTACTGCACCTCGTCGAGGCCGGGCAGCTCGGGGAGGTCGGGTTCGGCGCCGGTGGCGATGACGTAGGCGCCTGCGCGCAGCGGTTGCCCGTCGACGGCGAGGGTCTCCCCGTCGGCGAACCTCGCTTGGCCGGGGCGGATCTCGAAGCCGTAGGCGGCGGCGACATCGGCGTACTTGGCCTGCCGCAGCTGATCGACCAGTTCGTCTTTCTGCTCGACCAGCGCCGCCAGATCCACAGCTGCAGCCGAGGTTGGCGCCCCCAGGAACGGGTTGGCCGCTGCGACGTGCCGGGTGCCGGCCGCCGCCAGCAGCGTCTTCGACGGCACGCAGCCGATGTTCACGCAGGTGCCGCCCAGCACGGCTCGCTCGACCAGCATCACACTGCCGCCGGCCTGCCGCGCGGCGATCGCGGCCGCCATCGCCGCCCCACCGGAGCCGACCACCGCCAGATCAACGTCGTAGTTCTCGTCCATGTGCTGCCTCTCACTGGTCATCGGGCCGTACGAGGATCAGACTGAACCTTCCAGTGCAGGGGAAGGTCAAGGCGTGGAGGTGACCGGGGTGCGCATCGGTGAGCTGGCGGCCGCCACCGGCACGACCACCAAGACGCTGCGCTTCTACGAGGACGCCGGCCTGCTACAGCCCGAGGGCCGCACCGCCACCGGGTACCGCCAGTACGGCCAGAACGCGATCGACCGACTGAACTTCATCCGCCGTGGTCGTGCCGCCGGCCTGACCCTGGCGCAGATCCGCGAGGTCCTCGACGTGCGTGACCAGGGCCGCACGCCGTGCCGGCACGTCGAGGACCTGCTCGCCACCCGCCTGGCTGCTCTTGACGCCCAGATCGCCGACCTGCAGGAGCTACGCGCCACCGTCACGCAGCTGCACGACGACGCCCGCAGCGGCGACCCCGACACCTGCGGCCCCGAGCAGGTCTGCCGCTACCTGTAACCGAGGAGACCTCCGTGACGACCGCCGCCGCCGAGAGCGCCCGAACATCCGACCACGAACACTGCGGCTGCTGCGGCCGCCAACTCCCCAAGAGCGAAATTGTCGAGCTCGGCTCCACCCCGGGCGTGTTCATCTGCGTCGGCTGCGCCCTCTGGGCCGCGCGTCGAGCCGGCCCGGTGGCGGCGCTGCGGCAGCTGCGGTTCACCCCGCTGGGCGCGCTGGCGCGCCGGCTCACCGGCACCCGCACCACGCCCGGATCGGCCCGGGCGGCCATCCCGATCCTGCCCAGCGCCGATCTGGACCGCACCGCCGCGTTCTACACCGCCGCTGGCTTCCACGAGACCGAGCGGCACGAGGGCTACCTGCTGTTGCACAACAGCGGGGTCGAGCTGCACTTCACCCACGAAGCCAGTCCGTCGCCCGGCCAATGCTTCGTCCACGTCGCCGACGCAGCGAAGCTGTGGAAACAACTACGCGACGGTGACACCGCCGCAGTCGGCCCCATCGCCGAGCACGACTACGGCCTACGCGAATTCGTCCTGACCGACCCCGACGGCAACCGGCTCAGATTCGGCAGCCCCATCGACTGACCCTCGTTTCTTGAAGATCGCTGACGGCACCGAAGGCTGGCTCGGTTCGCCGGCGCCAGTGGGCTGCGGGACGGCCGGGTGCAGCAGCGTCCGGGCGTGCACGACCGTGGCGATGATCGGCACCGGGTGCGTCGGTGTCCGGCACGGCTGACGCAGGGCAAGGACGTCTAGGGTGGGGCATGTCGCCGGCTCCTTCGTCGATAGTTGCGGGCCGATGCGTGGCCCGATCGGGGAATCGTCAGGTCGACAGCCGCGTGGGCGTGATCGGTGGGAAGTCGCGGATCCGCTCGCGCAGTTCGTCGACGTGACCAGGATCTGCGCCCCGGAGTTGCCTGCGCCGACGATGACGACCCGCTGCCCGGGGAACTCCAGCGGCGAGGTGTAGTCCACGATATGCAACTACCGGCCACCGAACTCCTCCCGACCCGGGACGTCTGGCAGTAGTGGCACTGCCACGTCCCGGTCGCGGAGATCAAGATGACGTACCGGGTCGGACCACGATCCCGAGTCCGTGTGCACCCGCCGCACGCACCTCCCGCAACCGGACCGGGCGACGCACCGCGAGGTCGTAGCGCTGCTCGTAGGTTCGCAGGTAATCCACGACGTGCCCGACGCTCGGGAACTCCTCACCGTCCTGGCCTGGCATCCCCCCACCCCAGCAGGGGGCTGTACGGCGCCGGGGAGAACCACCGCAACGATTTCCAGCCATGCCGCCATGCGCCACCCGGCTGCGACTGGGCGTCGAGGATGACGTAATCCAGGCCAGCACGGCGCAGGTAGTAGCCCGCCGCCAGGCCCGCCTGCCCACCCCCGACGACCACCACATCACACGATTCGGGCACCCCAACACCTCCTCCGCTACGCAGGTCATCATGCCGAGACGACCCGAACGGATGTGGGGAGTCCCCCACCCGAGAACCTCACCGTGATCAAGGCCTCGTTACACGGCTCTAGCCGGGGTGTTGCTGCAACGATGCAGGGCGTGGGAACTGTGGAAACGATGATGCCTGCCATCTCGCCTCTTGCGGGCGAGCCGATCAAGCGTGCCGATGCCGAGCGGCTTGCGGGAGTGCTGAAGGCATTCGCCGATCCGGCTCGGCTACGACTGCTCAGCCTGATTCAGTCGTCTCCCGAGGGCGAGGCGTCCGTCAGCGACCTCACCGCGCCGCTCGGGCTCTCCCAGCCGACGGTGAGTCATCACCTGCGGATCCTCACCGAGGCCGGCCTGCTCGAGCGCGACAAGCGCGGAGTCTGGGCGTACTACCGGCTGATGCCGTCCGCGATCGCCGGGATCGCGGAGCTGCTGACGCCGCCCCGCAAACGGGCGACGAAGAAGACCCGCTGAACGTCGCCGTCGAAGACGGCGACCACGTCGGGTTGACCGGCCTGAACCCGACGCACCGTCATCGACCCACGGCTGGGCATTCACCGCATGTGCACATCGAGAGCGCAAGCCCTGCGGCTGTCACCGGCTACCGCAGCCTCGACCGAACAACGGCCTCCCACCGCAGGCGCCGCCCGCTGTGTCACGACACGCGGCGGACCTCCTCCGGCTCGAACCGCGAAACGAAGAGCCGGCCGAGGTCCTGCCAGTCCTGGACAGAAGCCCGTTCATCAGCGTGCAACTCAAGACACTCGTCAACGGTCCAGTCCTCGTAGGTGATGTACGGCTCGCACCACCGCCCGCTGCGCCACGCCGCGCGGGTGCCCTGGCGCCCTTCGGACTTGTTCAGGCCGATCCAGAACAGATTCCCCGGATCGCTCCGGGGGCCAGCGAGACTCGGAAACTGTGTCGCCGGTGCCCACCTGCGCCAGGCGTGGTTGAACCCAAGCTCCAGATTCAGTTTGGCGCTGGACACCGCTTCCACGCCCTGCGCGAGCACACCTAGCGCCATCCCCTCGACCACATGCTTCACCTGCTGGTCCTTCGTCGGCATGCGCCGATGCTACGACGCGCCGCCACAGGCACCCTTCCCCGCGACGACCGCCAACGGACTCCGGGCGGCAGGTGACGGCGCTGCACGCCTGTCGCCACGCCGCCCGGAACTGCACCGATGACACGTGTCAGCTCGATTCGCGCGCCCGTCCGGGCCGCCGCCGGCCTGCCGAGGACCGAAGCTTGGCGCCTCCTGTGGCCGAGGACGGCTTCCACCGAGGGCGGCAGGCAGGTGCCGCCGTCGGCCGCGCCTCGGCAGTGCGTTCCTGCGCTGGCTTCGGATGGTGGCTGAGCTGGCGCCGAATCTCCTCGCCAGGTTTGGCAGCGTCAAGAACCAGACGCGCGGTGGCTTCCGCGGCCTCGCGCTGAGACTCGGGCAGGACGCTGGTGTAGATGTCGGCGGTCAGTTGGATGGTGGCGTGCCCGAGCTGGTCCTGCACCGCTTTGAGGTCGGCGCCGGCCTCCCGCGCCAGGGTCGCCGCCCCGTGGCGCAGGTCGTGCAGCCGGATCGGCGGCAGCCCAGCCCGGTCGACCAGCAACCGCAGCCGTTGGGTGAGGTAGCCCGGGTGGATCGGCATCCCGTCGGGTCCGGTGAACACGTAACCGCTGTCATGCCACACCTTCCCGGCCGTGGCCCGCAGGTCGCGCCGCTGGGTTTGCCGCTCGTGGTGCTGACGCAACACCCGCACCGTGTGCTGGTCCAAGGCCACGCTGCGGCGGCTGGTCGCGGACTTCGGTGGCCCCTCGTGCACGTCGTAGCCGGCGGTGGTGCGCTGCCGCACCACCGACACCTGGCCCGCGTGCAGGTCGACCTCGCTCCACCGCAGGCCGGCGGCCTCACCGCGGCGCAGACCCCGCAGGGCGATCAGCCACCACAGGGCGAACAGGCCGTCGTCGCGGACATAGTCCAGGAAAGCGGCGAGCTGTGTGGGTGTCCACACCGCGACGGTGGGCCGCTCACCGGTGGCCCTCCATTCGGCGACGCGGGCCTCGGTCCACACCTGGGCCTGGGGGCGGGGGCGCGCGGGTAGCTCCAGGTGGCGGGCCGGATTGGTAACGAGCAGGCCCTCGCGGACAGCGCCGGTCAGCGCCGCCCGCAGCGTCGTGTGGATGTGCTGCAACGTGCAGGCGCTCTGCAGTTGCCCAGACCGGTTGCGGGTGGTCGCGATCTGGGCGAACGCCGCGGCGAGCTGCCGTGAGCTCAGGTCACCGAGGATCAGCTGGCCGATGTGCGGGATCAGGAACCGCTCGACATCGTGGCTGTAGTGCATTCGCGTCGTCGGCCGGATCCGGGTCCTCGTCGACAGCCAGTACCGCAACCAGCGGGTGACCGTCCAGGACCGGCCGGCCTGCTCCTCCCGGGACAACGCCAGCAACTCGTCACGCGCCGTGCGCGCCGCCGCCTCCGACGCATAGCCACCCCGGCGGATCCGCTCGGTCTGCCCGAGCAGATTTCGGGTTGAGCAGTGGAAGTACCAGCTGCCGTGAGCGCGCTGCGTCAGCTGCGGACAGGACGCACCGCGCCGCCGGCCCGTCTCCGGGTTCACACACCGGCACCGCTTCACGACGACACCCTGACTGTTCATGATCTCCCCCTCTGATCTGGTCAGGGGCTCATCGTCGCGAAACCGCAGGGAGCGATTGAGGGCTTCAACCCGAAATATTCGGCATCCGTCGAGTAAGAATGGAATGAGGTGAAACATGCCCGCGTCCGTTGATGGTCGGGGGATCTCGGAATCGCAGTTTGCGTAAACGCTCAGGCAAGCGTCACGGCTCAGGAAAAGCTGATCATGGACTGGTCGGACGGAAACAATTTTAGAACGATTGTACGACTCCGATAATTGTTGGAAGCGGCTGGCATCATCGGGTGCGAATCAACAGCGCGCCGATGGGATGCTGCATGAGATGCGACTGCGGGCGAGCCACGACGTTTACCGCTGTGCGGTGCGTCGCCAGGTCGCCGTCCTACCTGGCTGGGCCACACCGTAGACCGCGACGGCCTACCTGCCGGCCGACATCGAGAGCGGACCGCGCCCGGTGAGCGACATCGTCGGCGAGCTCGCCCGCGTCGCTGGGGCGTTCGACCAGCCGACCCTCACACTTCTGTACAGAGGCCACGCGAAAGTGGTGATCGCGATGCTGCGCAGCGCGTTCACTCGGGACAACCGCACCATCTCCACCGCCCGACTCCACGCGCAGGTCGACACCTACCTTGATCAATTGCGGATCGCGGGCTTCACCGATCTCCCATCCGGCACGGGCCGTGATCTGTGCATGCGGTGGATGCGGGGGCAGTGGCTTGTCCGCAGCGTCGAAGACGATGGCGCCGAGGTCTACACGCTGACCAGTCACGCCCAGGACGCCCTCAACCTCGTCACGAACCTGACCAGGGAACGCGCCAGCCTCAGTGAGCACCGGATCGCCACGATCGTCAACGCGGTGCGGCGGTTCAACACCGAGGTCAACCCGGACCGCGGCGCCCGGGTGGACATCCTCAACAGCGAGATCGCCCGGCTGACCCGCGAGCGTGACCGCCTCCTCGAAGGCGCCGACCTGCCGCACGTGTCAGCCGACTACATGCTCGAGGGATACGGCGAACTGCTCCAGCTGGTGGCAGCGCTACCGAGCGACTTCGCCCGCGTACAGGAGGCGTTCACCGCCCTGCGCACGCAGATCCTGGCCTCGTTTCGCGCAGAAGACCGCCACGCCGGCGAGGTGATCGACGACTACCTGCGGCACACCGACTCGCTGATGACCGCCACCGCCGAAGGCCGAGCATTCGAGGGCGCCTTCACCCTGCTCCGAGACGACGAGTTGCTCCTGCAACTGCGCGAAGACCTCTCGGCGCTGCTGAGTCATCCCATGGCTGAGGACATCCTCAACGACGTCGACCGCCGCGATCTGCGCGGCACTGTCGGGCTGATCCGGCGCGGCATCGACGCGGTGCTCGCCCAACGCAACCGCGTCACCGCGACGCTGCGCGAGTACATCCAGACCCACAACACCGTCCGAGACCGCGAGCTGGACAACACCCTGCGCCAACTCGACGGCGAACTCGCCCGATGGATGACCTCAGCCGGGCCACGTACGACCGTCGCGCTGCCGCTGCTCCCCGCCCGCTTAGACGTGCACCACCTGCGCGAACGTTTCCACAACCCGGACGACGACGCGGGGCCACCGCCACTGCGGGACGTCACCACGCAACGCCCCGACGAGCTCACCCTGGCGGACCTGCTGGCCCAGGGTGGCCCGTCACTTGACCAACTCCGCGCCGCCGTTCAGGACGCCCTCGCCTCGGACGAGCCCCTGGCGTCCCTGGGGCGGCTGTTCGACGCGCTGGACGCACCGCTACGCCGGCCCGTCGAGATCTTCGGTCTGCTTCACCTGACCACGAACATGGACGACTTCGTTCACGACGAGGAGCACACCGAGGTGTACCGCACGGTGCGCCCGGACAGCACCCGACGCGACTTCGCGGTCCCAGTGATAACACCAGGCCGGCGGAGCCCAGATTCGCCTGTCACGTGTGCAGGAGAACCCCCGGGCCGCGCGCCCAGATCGGAGCCGGCATGAGCGTCGACGAGACATCCTCGACCGGTGCCGCCGCGGACATCGCCCTCGGCTGGGACGACTCGGAGCGGGAGTTGACCAGCAGCGTTTCACTCTTCGAAGGCGATGAAGGCGGACTCGAGCTGCCGCAACGCCGCGTGCTGGTCGCTCTGCTCAAGCAGCGGTTCATCACCGCGCAGAGCCACCCCAAGGAATGGAAGACGCTCACGGCGAACCCACGGCTGTTCCGCTCTCGGCTCAACGACCTGTTCCTCAATCTCCACCTGGACGCCGAGCGCGAGGTTGCCTACAAACGCCCGGCAGTCCCCGAAGGCGGCGGCAAGTTTCCCACCTTGCTCCATGACACCGCGTGGAGCCGCGAGGAGACCATCCTGCTGGTGTACCTGCGCACCCGCAGCCGCTCGGAAGAAGTCGCCGGAACCTCCCGCACCTACGTCGATCGGCAGGACATCCTCGAGCACATCGTCTCGCTCCGCCCGGCACATGCCACCGATCACGCCGCCGATGGCCGACGCGCCGTCAAGGCCATCGAAAGTCTCCTCCGAGCCGGACTGCTGATCGGCGCCAGCACCGCCGAGCGGTTCGAGGTGAGCCCCGCCATCGACGTCGTGCTGCCCCTGGAACGCCTGCAAGACCTGCTGCGATGGCTCAAGGCACCCCACCAAGGCGAAGCCAGCGACCAATCTGCCACCGGCCCCGTCGCCGGCGGCGATCCGGACGCTACCGACGCCGCCATCAGCGACGAGGAGGCACCGTGACGATCGGCGACGAGGTCCAACCCGCTCTGCTGCCCATCGCCGTGCTCTCACCGCCCGCCACCACGTCATCACCAACTCCACTGTTCTACGTCGCCGGAGCCACCGACGGCACACTGCAGTGGAAGGCCGAGGCGTTCCAACTGGTGAACTGGGGAGGATTCGAAGGCCGGGTACGCTTCGACTTCCACACCGGCGCGACGCTGATTTCCGGGGCGTCCGGCACAGGAAAGAGCACCCTGCTCGACGCGTACATCGCCCTGATGATGCCGTCAGACACATCCTTCAACGGCGCGTCCAACGACGCCGTCGCCGGCCGCGCCCGCAGCGCCGAGCAACGCAACCTGCTCTCCTACCTACGAGGCCAGACCGACACCACCGCCGACGACCACGGCCGAGAACGGCCCAAGGTGCTCCGCGGCGACGGCCGACCCACCTGGGGCGCGGTGGCCATGACATTCATCGACGACCACGCCCGCCGCTTCACCGCGCTACGGATCTACCACGTCTCCTCGCGCGCGACTCAGGCCACAGACATCACCATGCGGATGGCCACCTACGAGGGCTACCTCGACCTGGCAGACCTCGCCGAGCACGCCACCTCACTGTTCGCGCCGAAGTCCCTCAAGACGGCTTTCCCCGGCCTGGTGACACACGACAGCTACGCCTCCTTCGCCGCCCGCCTGCACACACGGCTGGGCATCGGCGCGAACGGCGACGGCGCGAAGGCCCTGCGACTGCTGGTGCGGATCCAGTCCGGCCATCAGATCCGCACTGTCGACGAGCTCTACAAGGAGATGGTCCTAGAGCGGCCAGCGACGTACGACGCGGCCGATCAAGCGATCAGCCACTTCGACGACCTCGAAGTCGCCTACGTTGCCATGCAGACCGAGCAGCAGAAAGCCGACATCCTCGGCCCGATCACCCAGAAGCACGCCGACCTCGAGACGGCACGATCGACAACCGCGCAAATCGAGGCATTCGGTCTCACCGCGGCGGGCGACACCCCGATCGTGCTGTGGAGCCTTGACCGTGAGGCTGCGCTACTGCAAACGGCGACTGCCGGCACCCAGCGAGCAAAGGAGGTCAACGCCGCTGAACTCGCCCGCGCATCGTCGTCCGTCACCTCACTCGAGGATGACCTGGCCGTCACGGTCACCGCTCATCGGGAGGCCGGCGGTGGCGAACTGGAGAGTCTCGCCCAGCAGACCATCCAGGAGAACCAGCGTCGCGATGAACGACTGGCACGGCGGGCAGCACTGGCCGAACGCACTACCAAGCTGAGCGTGCCACTGGACGATGGGGACGCCTTCGCCCGCCTCCAAGAGACGGCCGCGGCGTTTCTCGGCGACTACGAGAACGCCGCAGGGGCGCTACGGGACCGCCGCGAACACTTACGGGACCGCGAGTTTCCGCTGCTTGAACGCCGCACGAAGCTGACCGAGGATCGTGCGTCGCTGGCCGGTCGGGCCGGACGCGTCCCGAAGTATCTCGATGACCTACGCCAAGACGTCGCGCGGGCGTCTCGCATCGATGTGGCTGAGCTGCCGTTCCTCGCTGAGCTGATCGACATCGACGCAGACCAGCGGCGGTGGCGGGCTGCGGTGGAAACGGTCCTCGGGGCGAGCGCCCGGCTGCTGCTGGTGCCTCAAGACAGGTTGGAGGAGTTCTCCGCGGCGATCGACCCGCTCCACCTGCGCGGCCGATTGACATTCGAAGGGGTGGCGCACGGCCAGGACGGCCACGCTGAGCGCAACCCAGACCGACTCGCCGGGAAATTGATCTTCAAAGACTCCCCGTTCTCCGGGTGGGTGCGCCAACACGTGTCTGAGCCCGCCCGAAACGCCCTCTGCGTGGAAAGCTCGGACGAGCTGAAAGGACCCGGCTATCGGGTGACGCTGGCCGGCCAGACCCGCTTCGGGACGCGCGGTACGCACGGCCGGCGCGAACAGGCGAACATCATCGGATTCAGCAACGAGGAGGCCCTCGCCGACATCGACCAGGAACTGGCCAACATCGAAAAGGAGCTAGGCCAGATCGACCAGAGGCGAGGCGTGATCGACGCCGAGCGCAGCGACTTGGACGCCCGCCGCAGCGCCTACGACGCGGTCCGGGCAGCCATCTGGGACGACATCGACGTGGCCAGCGTCGTAGCGCGCATCACCAGTCTCGACCGGGCACGTCAAACAATTCTCGACGCCGACGACCAACTGCAGGCGTTGCAACGGCGCATCGACCACCTCGGCCAGCAGTTGGAGGCAGCCCGCGAAGTCCGCTACCAGCTCAGACAAGAGGAATCCGGCCTCGACAAGAGGACGTCCTGGTTGCATGAGCAGCACAGCGCGGTAGACGGAAAGCTTCAGCGAATCATTCACGACCAGCGGGTGGTCTTGACCGACGCCCAGGCCGCCGCACTCGATCGGCACTTTATCGAGGCAGTCGCCCCGGCAGACCCCGATGACCTCGATCAGTTCCCGACCCACCTGGGTCGGCTCCTGCAGAACCTATCCACCGAGGCGGGAAAGGCCGACAGCCAGGCGCGTAACGCTGAGGTCGAACTCGAACGGATCTTCACCGCCTACCAGGTGAAGTTCGATGACCCAAATCTTGGCCGCGGCGTCGCGTCGTACTCTGACTACGCCGCGATCCTGGACACCATCCTCACCACCGGTCTGCACGAGCGCCGGGAAGAGTGGCGTCAGCGTCTCATGAAGTGGAGTGGCGAGGACCTGGTCCCGCTCGCCGGGGCCATGGAGTCCTCGGTCGACGAGATCGAGGAACGCCTTGATCCGATCAACGGCATCCTCCGCAGTCTGCCGTTCGGCGCCAACCGCGACCGGCTGCGCATCAAGCTTCGGCGCCTGACCCCCACCGCTGTAGTCCAGTTCCGTCGCGAGCTACGGACACTGTCCTCCGGTGCCACCCGAGACCTACCCGAACACCAGACGGAGCAACGCTTCCGCGAACTGCAACAGTTCATGGGCCGCCTTCGCCGCCGGGACGACCCTCGCGCGATCGCCGAGCTCAGCGACCGCGACCGACTGCTCGACGTGCGGCGCCACGTCGAGATCACCGCCGAACGGTACGACACCACCGGGCAACTGCTCAGCACTCACTCCTCGCTCGGGGGCAAGAGCGGAGGCGAGAGCCAGGAACTGGTGGCGTTCATCGTCGGCGCGGCACTGCGATTCCGTCTCGGCGACGAACTGCGGACCCGCCCCCGGTTCGCGCCGGTCTTCCTCGACGAAGGTTTCGTCAAGTCCGATGCCGAGTTCGCCGGCCGCGCCGTGCAGGCGTGGCGAGGCCTGGGCTTCCAGCTGATCGTGGGCGCGCCGCTGGACAAGGTGACAGCGCTCGAGCCACACATGGACGAACTACTGGCTATCACCAAGAACACGACAACCCACTACTCCTTCGTGACCCGAATCAGCGACGTCAGACAGCACGCGGCCAGCAGCTCACCGGCCGTCCCGATCGCGCGCAGCCCGATTAACGGTGCCAGCGCCACGGCAGACAACCGCCTACGAGACGGTGAGTCAACCGCCCGATGAAATCCCCTGAGCAGGTCCTGACCGACATCGAGCGACGGCTCGCCAACACCTGGGCGCGCTGCCTGGCAGACCCTCATGCGGTGGCGTCGCTGTCGGCAGCGCACGACACAGCATTGCCCCCGAGACCAGTACCTTCCCAACAGTCCGGCCAGCCACCAAAGGCCTGGCCGCATGCCTTCCCGCTAGGACAACCCCTCTCAACCAGCCTCGAAAAGGACTTCGCCTTCCCGGTGGCCTGGGCCGCCACATGGCGAGCATGGAGCGCCACGCACGGCACGTCACTGCGCACACGCTCCCGGCGAGTCCACAACACCGACCAGGAACTCCCCACCCACCTCGTCGTCACCGACGTCGATCACGCCGCACGGCTCTGTGGCGGGCATTGGCCGCAGCGTCTGGGACGAGGCCGCCAACGCAGCGCCCTCCTCGCGAGCGGCTTCCCCCACCTTGTCCAAGCGCAACTGCTCGCCGCGACAGTCGCCGCAGTTGATGAGCTCAGCGAGGTGGACTTCGATCTGCTGCGCCGCGCCGGAGCGTGGTTCACCGAACACGACGCGGCCGGCCTCACTCCCCGGCAGGTGCCGATCGAGGGGTTGCATGCCAAATGGCTCAACCATCGGTTGGGTCTGGTACGCCGCCTCTCAGGCAAAGACGACCTGGGGCTGCTGCCACCACACCCGCCCCGAGTCCACTTCACCTATCTCGACCCCGTCCACCTTGCCGCAGGCGGACGCCGACACGACTCGATCACCATCGGCGACCGGGCACAACCGGAGTACCAACCACGGGTGGTGGTGATCTCCGAGAACAAGGACACCGCCATCCACTTCCCCGCCCTCGACGGCGGCATCAGCGTCGAGGGCGTCGGCCGCGGTGGCGCCGCGATCGCCGCGCTGCCCTGGCTGACGACCGCACCGCACGTCCTCTACTGGGGCGACATGGACGCCGACGGCCTGGAGATCCTCGACCAGTTCCGCGCCGTCGGCATCCCCGCCACGTCGCTGTTCATGAGTCTCCCCGCCTACGAAGAATGGGAGCGCTACGGCACCAACGTCGACGCCCGTGACCGTCCCCTGCAGGCCCGGACGCCCAGGCCAGTCCCATTCCTCACCACCGCCGAGGAAGCCCTCTACCGGTGTCTCACCGCCGAGAACTGGACCCGTTACCGCCGCGTTGAGCAGGAGCGAATCCCACTCAAGGTGGCTGTGGCGGCCGTACGACGGATCGTCAAGGACACGCAACTCCCGTGACGCAGGATGGCGGATCAGATCCTCCCGCTGAACGTTCCCGGCAGGAGGACCCAGGTCGCCCTAGTTGGAGCGCGCCGTTGCCCGAGCGGTACGGGCCCAGGCAGCCGCAGCCGACCCGGAGGCCAAGAGGCGAAGAGGCCAAGAGACTCCGGTCCCGAGACGCGGTGTTGCCCAGCTAGCGGCTGTTGACCCGTCGACGCTGTCGAACTGTTGGCGCCTGTCCGCTGCGCCAAGCGAGCATCGCGGCCAGTTCGCGGAGGATCTTCGGTCGATCAGCTGAAGTGGTACCCCGCAGGGAAACCAGAGCGATCGTCAGAAAGGCTGCGACTGGTGCGACTGCTACGAAAACTACGAGTAGCGCGGGAACGAGAGCACGCACGACTATCCCCAATTCGGGTTAGTCCGTGGTGCTCATCCCACGGGGGCGGCGATGCACGCTCGAGCCTATGAACGCGATCATAGCAAGAGCTGGCTCTGCCGCCTGGCGAGCTCGGGTGGTAATGGCGCGACGTGGACCGGCGTCGCGTCGACTGTCGTGTGCCCCAGGGAGGCCATGACGAGGGCCCGGATGTCCAGGTAGTACTGGCGTCGGCAGCCGCACGATACCTCGCTGACGGCAAAGCCGGGACCGCTGATCATCGACATGGGGAACGACCGCGTCCCTCCAAACGACCATCGTCCGGCCCCATCTAGGTCGATCTTCATCACTGAAGGGCTGACAGCCTGTCTCGTGGCGGAGGCCAGAGCTTCGATGGCACCGCCGTAGCAGGCCCGTACTTCTTCGTCGGTCGAACAGTCTTCTAACGCGTCGAGATTGGCGGCTGCGGCCTCGTGACGTATCGCCTGTGGTGGCTGCCGATGTCCCGCCGACCACATCCAGATGCCATCGGGTAGTTGGTAGGTGGCGCCCAACAAGCGGCCGTCCTTGTCACAGCGGCTCTCCGCCAACCGAGTTAGGCGTCGGCCATGTTGGGCGATCGACATGAGGACCTCGGCTTCGCGGTCATCGCTCATCGAGGACCACCTGCACACCCCTGTCGGTGAACCCGTACGCCAAGCCCGTGTCGGCAGTCCCGCTCACACGGGTAGCTGGCAGGGCCATCACATGACTCCCGCGTCGAACAGCGCCAGCGCCGGCCCTGACCCCGGCGTAGACCAGGGCGAGCATCTGAACCTGGTACCCCCGACGACACTGACACGAGGCGTACGCGAACAAGGGAAGGCCGTCCGCGAACATCTGCAGCGGGTGCCGGCTACCCCGCCAGCACCCCACGCGCACACCGTCCTCGTCGCTGCCGCTCAGGATCTTCACCGCTGTCGCCGGAGATTCGTAGCGAGGAGCACCACTGAGAAGCTCATCCGCCAGCTGATTGGCCTGGCAATAGATCTCTGGAGTGAATTCTTCGCTGGCGAACTTGTCTAATACGGCAGCCGCCGTTCGGGATCATGGCTGGAGTTCGAGGTTGAGGCGTCGGGTGTAGTGGGCTTGGCGGGCTCGGGCTTGATGCTGGCGCCGCCAGTCTGACCA
>NZ_VISW01000018.1:0-132251 GCF_007827635.1 Micromonospora sp. CNZ296 | reverse complement strand
GCTGCCTCAAGCGCTACATCGTCCGCGAGATCCACACCGCCCTCCTCGCCGACTTCACCACCCTCAACACCGCTTGACTTCTATAGGAGCATCCCCGCTGATCATGAAGTTGACGGGAACAAATCGGACGCTCAGCGCCGCCAACTTCATGATCGGCGGATTGGGTTGGGCCGGGTCGGGGTCGGCCGCCCGTCCGGCCTCTTCGTCTCGTCTTCCGCCTCTCCGGTCCGCCCCGGCGCGTTGATCAAGGAGTTTGTGTCCTCACGAGGAGGTGTCAGCGACCCAAACTCCTTGGTCAACAAGGTGGATCCGGCCCGCAGGTCGGCCCTCGGCCCTCTGATCCCGCTGATCATGAAGTTAGCGGCGACAAAACGGACGCAGAGTGCGGTCAACTTCATGATCGTCGGGGCGGGCGGGCGGGCGGGCGGGCGGGCGGGCGGGGCGGGGCGGGGCAGGGCAGGGCAGGGCAGGGCAGGGCAGGGCAGGGCAGGGCAGGGCAGGGCAGGGCGCGGAGCCGGGGGGAGGGTGGGTCAGGGGTGGGGGAGGTGGGTGGAGAGGACCTTCAGGGTTTCGGCGGTGGCTACCGCGTCGCTGCGGGCGCTGCCGTGGCGGCCGTCGCTGCTGTACAGCGACGGGTCGGCCACCAGCGGGTGGTCGGTCAGGTGAACGTGCAGTGTGCCCAGGCACTCGGCCACCGCGCGGGTGTGCCGGGACAGCCGCCGCATCCGCTCGCCCAGGCCCGCGCGCAGCGCGTCCGGCACCGCCGGGCTGTGCGACACGTCGAACATGCCCACGGTGATGACGTCCGCGCCCGCCTCCCGTAGCGCGGTGATCATGGCGGTCAGCTCGGCGTCGACAGCGTCCGGGTCGTAGGCGGACCGGAACGCGTCGTTGCCGCCGCACACCACCAGGGCCAGGTCCGGCTCGAAGGCCAGCGCGCCGGCCAGTTGGGTGGCCCGGACCTCGTGCGCGCGCAGTCCGCGCCGGCCCAGGTTCAGGTAGGCCAGCTCCGGCCGGATCGCGCGCAGCTCGGCGGCGATCCGGTCGGCCCACTGGAGGTCGGGGTAGCCGTCGGCGGGTTCGCACAGTCCTTCCGCGACGCTGTCACCCAGCACCACGAACCGCCGCCACGGGTGCCCGCGCAGCAGGTCGGCGGCCTCTCCCGGACGCAGGCACCACGGGTCGGTCGCCTCGGTCAACGTCGATGGCATGCCCGGCAGGCTAGCCGAGCGTCCCACGCCGGGAAAGAGGCTCAGCGCAGCAGGGCCAGCAGCTCCCCGGGCCGGCTCAGGCTGAGGTCGGCGGGCTCGTCGGGGTCGTACTGGTGACCCCACGCGGCGGCGACCGCGACCGCGCCGCTGCGCCGGGCGGCGCGTACGTCCAGTGGTGAGTCACCCACGTACGCGGCGCGGCCGGGTGGCACGCCGAGCCGACGGCAGGCCGCCTCCACGCCGTCGGGCGCCGGTTTGGGGCGGTCGACCTGGTCCCCGCCGAGGACGACCTCGAAGTGACCGAGCAGGCCCGCCCGGTCGAGCAGGATCTCGGCGGCCCGGTGGCTCGCGCCGGTGAACACGCCGACCGGCACCCGGGCGGCGATCTCGGCGAGCGCGTCGGCGACGCCGGGGTAGACGCGTACCCGGCCGGCGAGCGCATCCAGCTCGGTGTGGTAGCGGTCCAGGTCCTCGCCGGAGGCGGGCCGCCGCAGCAGGTGCGCCAGCAGGTCCGCCGGGGAGCCGATCGAGTAGCCGGCGATGACCTCGGCGTCGGTGTACGACGGCCCGCCTCCGGCCCGCACCGCCGCCCGGTACGCCGCGGGCACCACCGCGTGCGACTCGACGAGCGTGCCGTCCATGTCGAACACGATCGCGTCCACCGGGCCGGTCACGCGTTCTCCGCCCGGTGCGCCGTGGCGAGCCGCTTCGGGGCCCGCGCGTACCACGCCTCGGTGACCAGCTCGGTCAGCTCGTCCACGCCGATCCGGTCGAGCCGGACCAGCACCGCCGGGTATCCGTCGAAGTGCGGCGTGGTGAAGTAGACAGCCGGGTCGTCGGCGATCAGCGCCTCCTTGGCGCCCAGGTCGGGCACCCGCGCGCCGAGGATCGGGCCGTCCGGCGCGGCGTCGCCGAGCGCATCGAGTTCGCCGCGCCGCAGCGGCCGCTCCCAGACGAACGACTTGTCGCGGACCCGCCAGGCGGGCGCCTCGTCGTACGTGGGTCGTTCGGTGGTCTCGGGCAGGCCCAGCGCGATGCGCCGCACGTCTTCCCAGGTCGCCATGGCCCCGACCCTACCGCCGACCCCCGACACCGCGGCCCGGACCGGCGGGCCCGGACCGGCGGGCCCGGACCGGCGGGCTCAGACCGGCGGGCTCAGACCGGCGTGGGCGCGGCAGGTTCCGCGGCCGGGCGCCGGGACGCGCGGCTCAGCAGCAGTGGCCCCACGGTCAGCACCAGGCAGACCACCGACATCACCAGCAGCGCCGGGGTCAGGTCGAGCAGCGCCACCGACCAGCCGCCGAGCAGCGCGCCGACGGGCAGGCCGAGGAACGCCACCGATCCGGAGATGCCCAGCACCCGGGTCTGCAGCTCGCCCGGCACCCGCTGGTAGAGCGCGGCGCCGAGCAGCGGGTTCACCGCCGCGATGCCGATGCCGGACAGGAACGTCACCACGAGCACCACGACCAGGTCGTCGCTGAGCGCCAGCGCGAGCAGCCGGGGTGCGCCGCTGAGCGTCAGCCCGAGCGCGAACGTGGTCCCGGCCGGCAGCCGGGTGCCGAACATCGTGAACAGCAGGTTGCCCAGCAGCGCGCCGGCCGAGAAGACGCCCAGCAGCAGACCGAATCCGGCCGGGTCGCCGAGCACCTGGTTGACCCAGAGCGGGATCCAGACCGCGACGCTGGCGTTGGCGAACATGTTCGACACCGAGACCACGATCAGCATGGTCATCAGCGTCCGGTCGGTGCGCAGGTACGCGAAGCCGCCGCGCAGCGCCCGCAGGTAGGGCTCCCGGGGTGCCGGTTGCGCCGGTGCGGGCGGCCGGACCAGCACGCCGATCAGCAGCGCGCAGACCGCGAACGTGGCCGCGTCGATCCAGATGGCCCGGGTCAGCCCGACCCAGTCGATGAGCAGCCCGCCGAGCACCGCGCCGAACAGCGTCATGCCCCGGGCCAGGCCGTCGTAGGCGCTGGTGAGCCGGATCAGCGGCACCCCGGCCCGCTCGGCCGCGGGTTTGAACAACACGTGCTTGACCCGGTCGCCGATGCCGCGCAGCCCGCCGGCGATCGCCACCAGCACCAGCAGCGTGCCGAAGCCGAGCCAGGGCGCCAGCGCCACCACGGCCATCGCGACGGCGCTCGCGGCGTCCACGAACACCGAGGTACGGCGTACCCCGAACCGGTCCGCCCACGGGGTCGCGAGCGCGCTGGAGAGCATGTACGGAAGCGTCTCCGCCGCCGCGACGAGCCCCATCTTGGTGGGACTGCCGGTGGTCTCCAGCACGAGCCAGGGGATGGCGACCACCGAGATCCGGGTGCCGAGGTTGGACAGCAGGTCGGCGCCGACCAGGGTGTACAACTCCCGGCGCGGGTTCACGCCGGACTGCCGATCGGGTCGGCACCGGCCGGGTGGGCCGCCGCGTACCGGGCCCGCAAGGCGCGCTTGTCCACCTTCGCGGACCGGTTCAGCGGCAGCGCGTCGACGAACTCGACGGCGCCGGGCGCCCACGTCTCGCTCAGCTCCCGGATCACGAGCGCGATCAGCTCCTCTCCGGTCACCGACGCGCCCGGCGCGGGCACCACGTACGCGTGCGGCAGCTCCCCGGCCACCGGGTCCGGTACGCCGATCACGGCGGCGGCGCGTACCTCGGGGTGGCCGGCGAGCACGTCCTCGATCGGGCGGGAGTAGATCGGCCAGCTGCGCTGCCGGGTGAGGATCCGGTCCTGTAACCGGTCGACCAGGTAGAGGTAGCCGTCGGCGTCGAGGTGCCCGATGTCGCGGGTGCGGACCCAGCCGTCGACGAGCGTCTCGGCGGTCAGCTCCGGCTGACCGTGGTAGCCGGCGAAGCTCAGCTTGGTACGCACCCACACCTCGCCGTCCTCGCCGGCCGGCAGCACCCGCCCGCCCGCGTCGCGGATCTCCACCGACACGTCGCCGTACGGGCGGCCGCAGGAACGCAGCCGCTCCGGGTGCTCCGGGTCCTCGGTGAGCCCGGGCAGCGCGCAGATGACCACCGCCTCGCTGAGCCCGTACACGATGCGCAGGCACGGGCCGAAGCGGGCGATGGCCTGGCGCAGCCGGGCCGGCGCGGCGGGCCCGGCGCCCACGTTGAACATGAACATCGCGGAGAAGTCGGCGCCCGGCAGGTCGGGGTGGTCGAGCACCTCGTAGAGCATCGGCGGGGTGACGAACGTGGAGGTCAGCCGTTCGGCGTCCACTGTGGCGACGAACGCGGCCGGATCCCACTGTTCGCGCAGGAACAGCACCCCGCCGGTGAACAGGTTGATCAACGTGGTGATCTGGCCGCTGGCCAGCCACATCGGGGAGTGCGACAGGTGCCGCAGCAGCGGGAACCCGGCGCCCCGGAAGTCGGCGGCGAGCGCGAGCACCTGCCGGTAGAAGCTCTCCCGGTGGTGCACCAGCTTCGGCGTGCCGGTGGTGCCGCTGGTCTGCAGGATCGACTCCGGCGCCGGTACCTCGGCGGGCAGCTCCGCGGCCGGCCCGGCGGCCCCGGCGGTCAGGTCCGGTCCGGCGCCGCCGGGTCCGAGGCAGAGCACCGGTACGCCGGACAGGCCCGCCGCGACCTCCACCGCCTGCGCGTCACGCGGGTCGTGGACGAACGCCTCCGGCGCGGACAGCGCGACGAACTCGTCGACCTCCCGCCGCGAGGTCACCGGGGCCACCCACATGCTCCGGCAGCCCAGCAGGTGCAGGGCCAGTTGCAGCAGCGGACCCTCGACCGTGTTGCCGAGCATCACCAGCACCGCCGCGCCGGGGCGTACCCCGTGGTGGCGCAACGCGGCGGCCAGGCCGCGCACCTGCGCGGCGACCTGGGGGTAGGTGAGGCGGCGTCCGCCGCCGACGAGCGCCTCCCGGTCGCCGAACCCGGCGAACAGCTCCAGCGCCTCGTGCACATAGTTCGGCCGGTCGGTCATCGGGCAGCCCCCATCATGGTCCGCGAGCGGCGTCCGGCCAGGTCAGGGCCGGGACATGACGGCAGGTGCCAGGGTCGGCGACCGCACCGCCGCCAGCCCCGAGCCTAGGCAGCCGCGGTCCACGCCGGACAGAGCCGATCGTCGCTGCGTCACGCCCCCCGGGCATTTGATCATGTCGATCAGGTTGATTGACGCTCGTCACGGCCGGAAGCTAGTTTCCGGTCCATCGCCCGGGCCGGTGCCGCCGACCGCGTCACGCCCGGGGCTGCCGACCATGGAGGATCGATGCCGACCCCGAAGAGATGGCACGTCATAGCTTCCGCCGTAACGCTGCTGATCGCCGCCACCCCGGCGGTCACCGCGAGCGCCGGCCCGACCGGGAACGACCGCGCCGGGCACGGGCGCGCCGAGTGGGCCGGAACCTGGGCCGCGGCGGTGACCCGCGGGAACACCGTGGGCCTGACCGAGACCGGCCTGAACAACCAGAGCATTCGGATGACCGTGCAGACCTCGGTGGGCGGGCCGCGCCTGCGGGTGCGGCTGACCAACCTCTACGGCCAGCAGGCCGTCCAGGTCGGCAGCGCCACCATCGCCCGGCCGAACACCGCCACCCCCGATGACCTGTCCGACATCGTCCCGGCCAGCATCCGGCAGCTGACGTTCTCCGGCGCCGGCACGGCGACCATCAACAAGGGCGCCGAACTGCTCAGCGACCCGGTCAACTTCCCGGTGACCGAGCAGGAGGACCTGGTGGTCACCCTGTACTTCCCGGTGCTCACCGGGCCGGTCACGTTCCACGGTCAGTCCAAGGTCACCAACTTCATCGGCGCCACCGACCTCACCTCGGCGGCCGACGGCACCGGCTTCACCATCCGGCCCAACTGCTGCTGGATGTTCCTGTCCGGCATCGACGTGGAGCGCAAGGCCACGCCCGGCTCCGTGGTGGTGCTGGGTGACTCCATCAGCGACGGCAACGGCAGCACCGTCAACGCCGACCGCCGCTGGCCGGACTTCCTGGCCAAGCGGCTGATCGACGCCCGCCCGGAGCCGCGTACCCCGGGTGTGCTCAACCTCAGCCTGGCCGGCAACCGGCTCAACCACGAGGGCACCGAGCCCGGCGCGGGCGGTTTCCCCGGCTACTACGAGCTGGGCCCGAACGCGCTGGCCCGGCTCAACGAGGACGTGTTCCCGCAGACCGGGGTGCGGACCGTCATCACCCACCTGGGCATCAACGACATCTGGATGAACGGCGACAGCCCGGAGGCGATCATCGCCACGCTGCGCCAGCTCAACCAGCAGGTCAAGGCGCGCGGCCTGACCAGCATCGCCGGCACGCTCATGCCGTACGAGGGCAATGGCGGGCCGGGCGTGTGGACCCCGGAGAAGGACGCCACCCGGCAGGCCGTCAACACCTGGCTGCGCGGGCCCGGCCGCGCCGAGTTCGACGGCGTCGTCGACTTCGACGCGGTGATGCGGGATCCGGCCCAGCCGAGCCGGCTGCTGCCGGCGTACGACTCGGGTGACCACATCCACCCGAACGACACGGGCGCCGCGGTGATGGCGAACGCCGTACCACTGAAGCTGCTCGGACTGTGACACCGGGCGGGGGCGGCGGTCGACACGACGCCGCCCCCGCCGCCGTTTCCTGGGGAGGAAGAGACAGTGGACGTCAGCGAGATCCTGACCGGCCTCTACAGCGAGCAGGGCCGGCAGAACCCGTATCCCTTCTACGCGGCCCTGCACGAGCACGGGCCGATCAACGCCGTTCCGGCCCGGGCCGAGCACAGCACCGTGAGCGCGGTGGCCGGCGGGTACGACGTGGTGGACCAGATCCTGCGTGATCCCGGCTGGTACAAGGGCTTCCCGCCCGGCTGGGAGGAGCAGGAGATCCTGCGTACGTTCCTCACGTCGATGATGTTCGTCAACCCGCCGGACCACACCCGGATGCGCGCGGTGTTCGCCAGGACGTTCACCCCGCGCCGCCTCGGCGCGCTGGAGCCGGTGATCGAGCGGATCGTCGCCGAACGCCTGGATCACATGGCCGAGGTGGGCGCGGACGGCCACGAGGTGGACTTCGTGGCCGACTTCGCGTACCCGGTCCCGGCGCTGGTGATGGCCGAGTTCATCGGCCTGCCCGCGGCGGACCTGTCCTGGTACCGGCAGCGGGTCGACTGGATCGACGAGTACATGGACGTGTCCGGCAAGACGCCGGAGCGGCTGGCCCGGGCCAACCAGGCCGCCGAGGAGTTGCGCGTCCTCTACCGGGACCTGATCGCCCACCGGCGCCGTACGCCCGGCCACGACCTGATCAGCGGGCTGGCGGAGGTGCTCGACGCGGGCGGCGTCGACCTCACCGAGGATGAGTTGATCAGCAATCTGATCGTGCTGTTCAACGCCAGCTTCGTCACCACCGTCTACATGTTCAGCAACGGCCTTCCGCTGCTGCTGGACCATCCGGACGTCACCGCCGCTCTGCCCGGCGACGACGCGCTCGCCCGGGGCTGCGTGGAGGAGGTGCTGCGGATGGAGAGCCCGGTGCACTTCCTGGCCCGCTCCGCGCCCGCAGGCGTCGACCTCGGCGGGGTGCCGATCGACCGCGACGACAACGTGCTGCTGCTGATCGCCGCCGCCAACCGTGACCCGGCCCGGTTCCCCGACCCGGACCGCTTCGACCCGCGCCGCGACGGCCCGCCGTCGCTGGCCTTCGGCGTCGGGCTGCACTTCTGTCTCGGCTCGGCGGTGTCCCGGCTGGAGGGCCGGCTGGCGCTGCCGCGCCTGTTCGCGCGCTTCCCCCGGCTCGCCGTCACCCAGCCCTACACGTACAGCGGGAGCCTGTTCCTGCGCGGTATCGACAAACTCTTCGTCACCACCGGGGAGGCCGGATGACACTCGATCCGCAGGTGGTCGCGTGGCGGGCCGCGAGGGCCGCCGCCGGCACCGTGCCGCTCTACACCCAGACCCTCGCCGAGGCCCGCGCCGCCGACCTCGCCGCGATCCGCGCCGGCTCCGGCGCGGTCGAGCCGGTCGCGGAGGTACGCGACACGACGGTGCCCGGCCCGGCCGGGCCGCTGCCGGTGCGGATCCACCGGCCGGACGGCGACGGACCGCTGCCCACGCTCGTCTACTTCTTCGGCGGCGGCTGGACGCTCGGCAGCGTCGACACGGCCGACGGGATCTGCCGTCGGCTGGTCAACCTCACCGGCGCCCAGACCGTGACCGTCGGCTACCGGCTCGCCCCGGAGCACCCGTTCCCGGCAGCGGTGGAGGACTGCCATGCCGCGTTGCGGCACCTCGCCGCGCACGCCGCCGAGTTCCGCGTCGACGCCGACCGGCTGGCTGTCGGCGGGGACAGCGCGGGCGGGAACCTGGCCGCCGCGGTGACGCTGCTGGCCCGCGCCGACGGCGGTCCCCGGCTCGCCGCCCAGTTGCTCGTCTACCCGAACACCGACCAGCGGCCCGGGCACCGGCCGGCCGACGACGAGGACCCGATGCTGTTCAACAGGCACTCGGTCGGCTGGTACCGCGGCCACTACCTCGCCGACCCCGGCGACGCGGCCCACCCGCTCGCGTCGCCGCTGCTCGCCGAGGACCTGTCCGGCCTGCCCCCGGCGTTCGTGATCACCGCCGGGCACGATCCGCTGCGTGACGAGGGCCTGCGGTACGCGTCTCGGCTGCGCGAGTCCGGTGTGCCCACCGAGACGGACGACCACCCGGGCATGGTGCACGGGTTCTTCGCCATGCCCGGCGTGTTCGACGCCGGCCGGCTGGCCCAGGAACGCGCCGCCGCCTTCCTGCGCCGCGCGTTCGGGCTCGACCCGGCGCACGCCCGGGCGGCGACGGGTGCCGACCATGGCTGACCCGGCGGACGGGTTCGTGCCACCGGCCAGCCTGGCCGAGTTCGCCGCGCTCGCCCGGGCGGTCCTGCCGGCCGACGTGTGGGACTTCGTCGACGGCGGCAGCGGCACCGAGACCGCCCTTGCGGCGAACCGGGCCGCGCTGGACCGGGTGGCGGTGCTGCCCCGGATGCTGGCCGGGGTGGACGACCCGTCCACCGAGGCGACGCTGCCCGGCGGCCGGGCCGCGTTGCCGGTGGCTGTCGCACCGATGGCGTACCAGCGGCTGCTGCACCCCGACGGCGAGCCGGCGCTCGCGGCGGCGGCCCGCGCGGCGGGCGTGCCGTACGTGGCCAGCACGCTGGCGAGCACCCCGATCGAAGAGATCGCGGCGACCGGTGCGACGGTGTGGTTCCAGCTCTACTGGCTGCGCGACCGGGCGCTGGTGGCCGACCTGCTCGACCGGGCGGAGGCGGCCGGCTGCGCGGCGGTGATGGTGACCGTGGACGTGCCGGTGCTCGGGCGGCGCCTGCGCGACGCGCACAACGGCTTCGCGTTGCCGCCGCACGTCACCGCCGCGAACCTGCCCGGCGGCCGGGACGACCTGGCGCATCAGGGCACGCCCGGCGTCTCGGCGGTGGCCGTGCACACCGGCGCGGTCTTCGCCCCGGCGTTGAGCTGGGCGGACCTGGAGTGGCTGCGCGCGCGTACCCGGGTGCCGTTGCTCGTCAAGGGCATCCTGGACCCGCGCGACGCGGTCCGCGCGGCGGACGCCGGCGTCGACGCCGTGGTGGTCTCCAACCACGGCGGACGGCAGCTCGACGCCGCCCCGGCCAGTGCGGCCGTGCTGCCGGAGGTGGTCGCGGCGGTCGACCAGCGGTGCGCGGTGCTGCTGGACAGCGGCGTCCGCGGCGGCGTCGACGTGCTGCGCGCGCTGGCGCTCGGCGCGGACGGCGTGCTGCTCGGACGGCCGCTGCTCTGGGCGCTCGCGGCGGGCGGCCGGGCCGGCGCCGAGGCGGCGCTGGCGCTGCTCGCGGCGGAGTTGCGCGACGCGCTCATCCTCAGCGGCTGCCCCGACCCGGCCTCGGCCCGGCGGCTGCGAACCCGGATCGGAGGCTGACGTGGAACCGGTCGACCTGGCCGTCTCGGCGCTGCACGGCAGCGTCGGCGACCCGGCGCTGAACTCGATGAACTTCCTCAACGAGGTGGCGCAGCACTACCCGGACGCGGTGTCGCTGGCGGCCGGGCGGCCGTACGAGGAGTTCTTCGACTCCGCGCTGCTGCACACGCACCTGGACCGCTTCCGCCGCCACCTGGCCGAGGAGGTCGGGCTGGACCGGGCCGGCGTGGACCGGACGCTGCTGCAGTACGGGCGCACCAAGGGCATCGTGCACCACCTGATCGCCCGGCACCTCGCCGTGGACGAGGGGCTCACCGTCGACCCGGAGTCGATCGTGGTGACGGTCGGCTGCCAGGAGGCGATGTTCCTGGTGCTGCGCGCGCTGCGGACCGGCCCGGCCGACGTGCTGTTCGCGGTGGCGCCCACGTACGTCGGGCTCACCGGCGCGGCCCGCCTGGTCGACCTGCCGGTGCGCCCGGTGGCCGGCGGGCCGGACGGCGTCGACCTGGCCGACCTGCGCGCCGGGGTGCGCCGGGCCCACGCGGAGGGGCTGCGGCCCCGCGGCTGCTACGTGATGCCCGACTTCGCCAACCCGTCCGGCGTCAGCATGGACACCGAGCAACGGCGGCGGCTGCTGGAGCTGGCCGCCGAGGAGGACCTGCTACTGATCGAGGACAACCCGTACGGTCTGTTCCCGGCCGACGGCACCGACCGGCGGCCCACGCTCAAGGCGCTGGACACCGCCCGGCGGGTGGTCTACCTCGGCTCGTTCGCCAAGACCGTGCTGCCCGGCGCCCGGGTCGGCTACGTGGTCGCCGACCAGCGAGTGGGGGAGGCCGACGGCGCTGTCGTCCCGTTCGCCGACCACCTCGCGAAGATCAAGAGCATGGTCACCGTGAACACGTCGCCGATCAGCCAGGCGGTGATCGGCGGCGCGCTGCTGGCGCACGACTGCTCGCTGGTGGCCGCGAACGTGCGGGAGCGGGCCGCGTACGCCCGCAACCTGCGCCACCTGGTCGACGGCCTGGCCCGGCGCTTCCCGGCCGGCGGCCCGGTCTCGTGGACCGTGCCTGCGGGCGGGTTCTTCGTGGTGGTGAGCGTGCCGTTCGCCGTCGACGACGCGCTGCTGCACCGCTCGGCGCGTGAGTACGGCGTGCTCTGGACCCCGATGGCGCACTTCTACGACGCAGGCACGCCGGTTGATGCGCTGCGGCTGTCGGTGAGCGCCGTCACACCGGAGTCGATCGATCTGGGTCTGGACCGGCTCGCCGCGCTGGTCACGGACACCATGGCCGCCGGAGTGACGCCGGAGTGTCAGGGTTCCGGCACAGTGCGTGTTTCCTGACGCCGTTCCTCTGTTGATAATGGACGAATGGTTGCCTGGGAGTACGCGTTGCTCGTTCGTCGGTATCAGGGTCAGGGTCGCAATTTCCACGTCTCGTTCGTGTGGTACGGCCCGGACGGGTCACGCACCGACGTGACGGCATACGGCGACACCGCGATCGCGCACCTCAACCGGGTCGGCCGGGAGGGCTGGGAACTGGTCTCCGCCGCCGAGGACGTGAACAACGTGCAGGGCAGCACCGAGGTCCACCGCTACCACCTGAAGCGCCCGCTGCGCTGACCCCTGAACCGCCGGCACCCCGGGAGACTCCTTCTCCCGGGGTGCCGCTTCGTGTCGGCCGGGCGCTCAGCCCAGGTCGACCGCCGGGTAGAGCGGGAACGGCGTGAGCAGGTCGGCGGCCTGCTTGCCGACGGACTCGGCGACGGCCGGGTCCAGCACGTACTTCGCCTTCGACGGTGCGCCGTCCGGGCCGGTGCCGGGCGTGGTCTGGCTGAGCACGGTGTGGATCAGCTCGGCGGTGGCGTCCATCTCGGCGGCGCCGAGGCCCCGGGTGGTCAGCGCCGGGGTGCCGATGCGGATGCCGGAGGTGTACCAGGCGCCGTTCGGGTCCTGCGGCACCGAGTTGCGGTTGGTGACGATGCCCGAGTCCAGCAGCGCCTGCTCGGCCTGCCGGCCGGTGAGGCCGTACCCGGACACGTCGATGAGCACCAGGTGGTTGTCGGTGCCGCCGGTGACCAGCGTCGCGCCCCGGCGCAGCAGACCGTCGGCCAGCGCCTGCGCGTTGTCCACGATCCGCTGGGCGTAGTCGGCGAAGTCGGGGCGGCGTGCCTCGGCCAGCGCGACCGCCTTGGCGGCCATCACGTGCGGCAGCGGCCCGCCGAGCACCATCGGGCAGCCCCGGTCGACCTGGTCGGCCAGCTCCGGCCCGCAGAGCACCATGCCGCCGCGCGGGCCGCGCAGCGACTTGTGCGTGGTGGTGGTGACGATGTGCGCGTGCGGCACCGGGTCGAAGTCGCCGGTGAACACCTTGCCGGCGACCAGCCCGGCGAAGTGGGCCATGTCGACCATGAACGTGGCGCCGACCGAGTCGGCGATCTCCCGCATGATCCGGAAGTTGACCTTCCGCGGGTACGCGGAGTAACCGGCGACCAGGATCAGCGGCTTGAACTCGCGGGCCGCCTCGGCCACCCGGTCGTAGTCGATCAGGCCGGTGGCCGGGTCGGTGCCGTAGCTGCGCTGGTCGAACATCTTGCCGGAGATGTTCGGCCGGAAGCCGTGGGTGAGGTGACCGCCGGCGTCCAGCGACATGCCCAGCATCCGCTGGTTGCCCAGCTCGCGGCGCAGCGCGAACCAGTCGGCCTCGGTGAGGTCGTTGACCTGCCGCGCCTGCGCCTTGCGCAGCGCGGGGGACTCGACCCGGTCGGCGAGGATCGCCCAGAACGCGACCAGGTTGGCGTCGATGCCCGAGTGCGGCTGCACGTACGCGTGGGACGCGCCGAACAGCTCCCGGGCGTGCTCGGCGGCGAGCGCCTCGACGGTGTCGACGTTCTGGCAGCCGGCGTAGAACCGGCGCCCGACCGTGCCCTCGGCGTACTTGTCGCTGAACCAGTTGCCCATCGCCAGCAGCGTCGCCGGGGAGGCGTAGTTCTCGCTGGCGATGAGCTTGAGCGACTCGCGCTGGTCGGCCAGTTCCGCGGCGATGGCGTCGGCCACGCGCGGCTCGACGCCGCGGACGACCTCCAGCGCGCTGCGGAAGGCGGTGGACTCGGCGTTGCGCGACATGCGACCTCCAGGTGACGTGCGGAAGGCCCAGGCGCTCGGCATGCGTCCTCATGACGAGGCCGCTCCCCGATGGTGCTCCATCTCCACGCGCCAGTCACGGCCTGTGCCGATCCTACCGGCCCGGCCGGGACCTGCGGGGTTGGGCCGCCCGTCCCGGGGAGGCCCGGCCGACACGGAGTTCTTCGACCGGGCCGGCATGACCGGCACCCGGGTCGGCCAGGGGCCCACGGACGACCCACCCACGGTGGCCGAGGACGCGTTCGAGGCGCTGACGAAGGGGGGGCACAAGGTCGCCGCCGGCTCGCTGGTCAACAAGATCCAGGTGGCCGCCGGCAAGATCATCCCGGACCGGCTGAAGGCGGTGCCGGTGTCAGGCGACCACGGCGTCGAGCGACTTCTTCAGCGCCTTCGGGGCGGTCGGCGTCTTGGGCGCCTTCGGCCGCAGGTCGAGCATCCGCTGGCCGATCTCCTGGAGCGGGCTACGGCCGAGCGCCTCGCGGACCTTCGGGAACCACTCCTGCTCCTCCTCCTCGATGTGGTGCAGCACGTTCTCGATCAGCACCGTCGTCTTGGCGTTGAAGCGCTCGTCGCCGGCGTCCATCGTGAACAGCTCGAAGCAGAGCACGTCCGCGACGTGGTGCTCCTCGTACGACTCCAGGACGTCGTCCTCGACGTCGGGCACCAGCTTGCGGACCTCCGGATACATCACCTCGTTCTCCAGGTAGGTGTGCACCGTGAGGGCTTCGAGGATCTGCCCGACGATCTTCCCGCGCTTGCTCGCCGGTCCCTCCTCGGCCTCCTGGAAGGCCTTGAACAGGCGGCGGATCTCCTTGTGGTCCTCCTTGAGCAGGACGATCGCATCGGTGGACACCGGTTACCTCCTAAGTCGGCTGACGGTGCCCCCCTACCCGGTGCCCCACCAGGACAAACAGACCGGGCCCGGCGTGATCGCCGGGCCCGGTCCACGCGGGTACCTGTTACTTCACCGCGTTGTACGCGTCCACGACGCCGGCGCCGTAGAACCCGTTGCGGTTCCCGCCGGAGCAGGTCGCGTCGTACGCGTTCGGGCCCGCCGGGATCAGCGGCACCGGGTTGTAGACGCCCGACGGGCAGGACTTCGCCACCGCCGTGCGCTCCAGGAACGAGGCCAGCTGGCCCGGGCTCATGCCCGGGTGCGCGGACAGCGCCAGCGCCGCGACGCCGGTGGCGTGCGGGCCGGACATCGAGGTGCCCTGCTTGTAGCCCCACCCGTTGGTGCGGGTGACGGTGTTGAAGGTGGTGGACAGGATGCCGTCGGCGGACGTCGAGCGGGCGCCCTGCGTCCGGAACCGGGTGTCGCCACCCGGCGCGGTCACGTCGATCACGCCCTGGCCGTACGAGGAGTAGTAGCTCTTCTCCCCGGTCGGGCCGACGGCGGCGACGGTCACCACGCCCGGCGCCTCGGCCGGCAGGTCGAGGCAGGCGTTGGTGAGGTTCTCGCGCTCCTCCGGCGTGCCGTTGTTCGGGCTGCCGGTGTCGGTGATCTTGTGGGCCAGGTCGTAGTTCGAGTTACCTGCCGACGCGACGTGCAGCACACCCTGGGACTGCGAGTAGCGCAGGGCCCGCTGCACGGCCTTCCACACCGGGCGCTGACGCGCGTCGTTGCGGCAGTTCAGCTCCCACGGGTCGATGTAGTAGCTGTTGTTGGTGAGCTGGAAGCCGTGCTCGGCGGCCCACATGAACCCGCAGACCGCGGCCTCCGGGAAGATGTAGCCGTCGTCGTTGACCACCTTGACGGCGGCGACCTTCACGCCCGGGGCGACACCGGTGACACCGACGCCGTTGACCGCGGCGGCGATGGTGCCCGCCACGTGGGTGCCGTGGTCGCTCGTGGTGGGGTTCCACGCGGCCTCGGCGGTGTTCGGGACGCCGCCCACACAGGAGGCGCTCTTGTCCTTGGCGATCTGGGTCGCCAGGTCCGGGTGGCTGCTGGAGATGCCGCTGTCCAGCACACCCACCACGACCGACGGGCTGCCGCCGGTCACGGCGTGCGCCTGCGGGACGCGGATCTGGGGCATGTCCCACTGCAGGTTGTAGAGCGGCTCGGCGGTCGGGTCGCCGGTGGCCGCGGCGACGGCGGCGGCCGGCACCTCGACCGTCTCGCCCTCGTCCAGGGCGGTGCCCAGGCCGGCGGTGGAGGCGACCGACTCGACGCCGGCGCCCGCCACCCGGGTGGCGAAGTCCGGGGCGGACGAGCGCACGACCAGCACACCGATCTTGTCGTACGCGGCCACCACGGTGCCGTCGGCGGCCGCCACGCGGGCGGCGGCCTTGGCGGTGCTGTTGCCCTGCGGGGCGAGCACGATGTACGAGGTTTCCGGTCCGACGGCCGCGGCCGGTGCCGTGCCGCCGACGAGGGCGAGCCCGGCGCCGAGCGTCACTGCCGACGCCGCGGCGAGTGTCTTGCGACGGAGGTTGTTCACACAGACTCCCAGGGGTTCGTGCGGGTGGACCGCACCCCTGAGCAGGCTGCGGTCCGGGCGGAGGCACGGCGAAGTACCGGCCTCGCCCGGACCAGCGCCACCGCCTCCCGGCGTGTTACACGTGGCGGGATCCCGGTGACGTGGATCGTCAGACGGTGGCGATCGTGTAGGGGATCTCGTCCAGCAGTTCCCGGGCGAGGAAGCCGATCCGCCCGTACCGGGGGACCAGCCGCTGCCCGCTCACCGCGTGCGCGAACGCCGCCCAGCAGGCCGCCTGCGCCGGGTCGGCGCCCCGGGAGAGCAGGCCTGCGAGCAGCCCGGCCCGCACGTCGCCGCTGCCCGAGGTGCCCAGTCCGGCGTCCCCGCTCTCCTCGCGCCAGGCCCGGCCGTCCGGCGTCGTGATGTGCCCGTACAGCGAGACGACCGCGTCGTACCGGCCGGCCAGTTCCACCGCTTCGGCGTCCAGGTCGTCGCCCGGATCGCGTCCCAGCAGGTGCCGCGCCTCGGTCAGGTTGGGAGTGAGCACCGCCTTGCGGCCGGCCCCGGCCAGCAGCTCCGGCGCGTGGCTGAGCGCGCCGAGCGCGTACGCGTCGAGCACCAGCGCGGTCTCCCGGCCGGCCGCGTCCAGGACCAGGCGCAGCAGTTCCCCGGTGGCCTCGATGTCCGTGAGGCCGGGTCCGACCGCCACCACGTCGGCCTCGGCGACCAGGCCGCGGAGCAGGTCGCCCGGGTCGCCGCGGACCGCGCCGTCGCCGGTCTCCGGCAGGCCGATCACGAGCGCCTCCGGCACCTGGATGCTCAGCGACGCCGCAGTCGACTCGGCTGCGGCGAGCTGGAGCACGCCGGCGCCGGCCCGCAGCGCGGCCACCCCGGCCAGCAGCACCGCGCCGGGGGTGAACCGGGAGCCGCCGACCACCAGCACGGTGCCGCGCGCCTCCTTGCCGCCGGTGGGCACCGGCAGCGCCCAGTCCCGCAGCAGCGCGGGGGTGATCACGTCAGACCGGCTCGGCATTGACCTCGTCCTCCCTGGTGGCCCTCGCCCCCTGCCGGTGCAGGTGGGCGACGTCGTTGAACACCTCCGGCACGAGCCGGCCGGCGTCGTCGGCGTGCCAGGCGGTGACCGAGCAGTTGGCGATCACGTGCTCGCGGGTCAGCGCCATCAGCTCCGCCTCGGTGAGCCCTTCCACCAGGTAGCGCAGCAGGAAGACCAGCGCGTCGTGGCCGAACAGCAGCACCCGGCCCCCCTCGTGGTCGCGGCGCAGGTCGCCGAGCAGCGCCCGCAGCCGCAGCGCCACGTCGGTCCAGGACTCGCCGCCGGGCGGGCGGTAGTAGAACTTGCCGAGCCGGGTACGCCGCTGCGCCTCCTCCGGGTAGCGCCGGGTCACGCCGTGGCCGGTGAGCCCGTCGAGGATGCCCAGCTCCCGGTCGCGCAGCCGCTCGTCGACGCTCGCCGGGATCCCGGTGCCGTCGAGCGCCAGCTCGGACGTGCGCACCGCACGCAGGTACGGCGACACCACAGCCACGTCCGGCCGCCTCGACTCCGGCAGCCCGGCCAGCCAGCGGGCGGTCGCCCGTGCCTGCTCCTCGCCGGTCTGTGACAGCGGCACGTCCGCGTCCCGGTGGCTGAGGTCGATCAGCTCGGCGCCGGACGTCTCGGCCGCCGTGGCCGCCACGTTCGCCGTGCTCTCGCCGTGCCGGACGATCCAGAGCGATCCCAACTCCGCCATGCGGCTCCCGGTACCCGGGCTCGACCGGGGATAACCGTGCCGGACCGGCCCGGCGCGGGACTGCGCCGCAGTGCATCGACCCGGCACAATGTCCCACGACGCGGGACGGACGGTCCGGGTCCGAGGGAGGCGCACATGGCGACTGTGGTGCGGGGTCTGCGGGAGGCGCTGGTGCTCTTCCTGATCGCCACGGTGGTGATCGCGGCGGCGGTCGGAATCTGGGTGGCGGTCGGCGGCGGGGACTTCACGCACCGGCTGGGGGTGGCGTTCATGATCGTCGGCGCCGTGATCGGGATGACCGGGGATCTCACGCTGAGCCGCATCGGCATGCTGCCCGCCCGCTCCACGTTCGGCCTGGCGCCCGAGCGGGAGGACGGCGGCGGCGGGCGGGTGCTCACCGGCGTCGGCATCTTCCTGTTCGTCTCGGTGCCGCTGATCGTCGTCGGCGCGCTGCTGATCACCTGAGCACGTGACGACCGTCGCCGGATCGGTCAGTCCTCCGGCGAACCGGGACTCACGAGGCCCGTCTCGTAGGCGACCACCACCGCCTGGACCCGGTCGCGCAGACGGAGTTTGGCGAGGATCCGGGCGACGTGGGTCTTCACAGTCGCCTCGGACAGGTGCAGCGCCTCCGCGAGTTCGGCGTTGCTCAGGCCGCCGGCCAGCAGGCGCAGGACCTCCGTCTCGCGCCGGGTCAGCGTGGCCAGGTCGCGGTGCACAGTCGCCGTCTGCGGGTCGCGGCGGGCGAAGCGCCGCACCAGCCGGCGGGTGATGGCGGGTGCGAGCAGCGCGTCACCGTCCTGGACCATGCGTACGGCCGCCACCAGATGTTCCGGTGTCACGTCCTTGAGCAGGAAGCCGCTCGCCCCGGCGGCGAGCGCGGCGTAGACGTACTGGTCCAGGTCGAACGTGGTGAGGATGATGATCCGGGGCGCCGCGACGGCCCCGGTGAGGATGCGGCGGGTGGCCTCGAGGCCGTCGAGCTCGGGCATGCGCACGTCCATGAGCACCACGTCGGGCCTGGTGCGGCGGACCGCGTCCACCGCCTCCGCGCCCGTCGCCGCCTCGGCCACCACGTCCACCCCACCGGCCGTGAGGATCATGCGGAACCCGGTACGGACCAGTGCCTGGTCGTCGGCGACCACCACTCGTACCGTCATGTCGCCTCCCACGGGATCACGGCCTCGACGTGGTAACCGGCGCCCGGCCGGGCGCCGGCGCGCAACGTCCCACCGTAGACGGCGAGGCGCTCCCGCAGCCCGATCAGGCCGCGCCCGCCCGACACCCCGGTGGCGGCCGGTACGCCGGGCTCGGTGTTGCCGACCTCGATCCGCAGGGTCTCCGGCGAGTACTCGACGACGACGGTGCCGGCGGCGCCGGGCGCGTGCCGGACCATGTTCGTCAACGCCTCCTGCACCACCCGGTACGCCGTCAGCCCGACACCGGAGGTGACCGGCCGGCGCTCGCCGGAGATGGTCAGCCGTACCGGCACGCCGGCGTCCCGCATGCGTTCGATCAGCTCGGGCAGGCCCTCGATCCCGGGCTGCGGGTCCTCCGGGTCGTCCGGTTCGGACTCGGCCAGCAGGCCCATGACGTGCCGCAGCTCGGTGAGCGCGGACCGGCCGGTCGACTCGACGGCGAGCAGCGCCTCCCGTGCCTGATCCGGTGCGGCGGCGAGCACCGTCCGGGCGGCGCCGGCCTGGATGACCATCACGCTGACGTGATGCGTCACGACGTCGTGCAGTTCCCGGGCGATGCGGGCCCGTTCACCGGCGACCGCGTCGCGCAGCGCCTGCTCGTGGGCGCGGGCCTCGGCGGTGAGCCGCCGCCGGTCCTCACCCGCCCGTCGCCGCCACACGTGGTGGCCGCCCGCGGCGGCCACCAGCGGGGCCAGCACGACGAACGGCAGGTAGCCCGCGGACACCGTGACCGGCATCAGCTCCCGGAGGCCCAGGGCGAGCAGCGCCACCGCCGGGACGGACACCAGCGCCGGCAGCCGGTACGGGCTGTGCGCCGCCGCGCTGTAGACGGCGACGAGGCAGGTCAGCACCACGCACGGGTACAGGGCCGGCTGCCGTTCCCCGTCGGTCACCAGCACCAGTGACGCGGCGGCCATCGTCGCCCAGAGCACCGCGAGCGGATACCGGCGGCGCAGCACCAGCGGTGCGCACATGACGAAGACCAGCAGCAGTGCCCCGAGCGTGGACCCGGGCTGCGCGGGCTGCATCTCCGGCGGGACCGCCAACGGGGGCAGCGGCAGTGGCGGCGGCAACGGCGGGGGCGGGACGCTGACGTCGTCAGTGGCGGCCTGGAAGCACACCAGCCCGAGTGCACCCGCCAGCGCCGCGTCGAGCAGCAGCGCCCGCCAGCCCGGCCTCGGCAGCGGTCCCGTCGCCACGATGCCTCTCACGAGCCACATTCTCGCCGTCGTACGCCGGCCGGGGCATCGGTCACGGTGTGCAGTGCGACTACATCGCAGGGATGACCCCGGGCGAAGATCCGCCTCCGGCGGTACGGGTGGTGCGTCGCCGGACCGATGCCCAGGCCTCGGACCCGCCCCTAACGTCACGGCGTCCAGTCCACAGGCCTGACCCGAGGGGCGACACATGACCGATCCGGTGATCGACGTACGCGGGGTGACCCGCCGATACGGCGAGGGGCCGCCCGCGCTGCACGACGTGTCGCTGACCGTCCGGCCCGGCGAGTGCGTGGCGGTGCTCGGCCCGTCCGGCAGCGGGAAGTCCACACTGCTCAACCTGCTCGCCGCGCTGGACCGGCCGGACGCCGGCACGGTGACCGTCGCGGGCACCCGGCTGGAGAAGCTGGGCGAGGCCGCGTCGGCCCGGTTCCGGCGCGCACACGTGGGCCTGGTCTTCCAGTTCTTCAACCTGCTCGACGACCTCACAGTGCTGGACAACGTCCTGCTGCCCGCCCAGCTGGCCGGCGCACCGGCCCGCGCGGTGCGCGAACACGCCGCCTCCCTGCTGGACTCGCTCGGCATCGCCCGGCACGCGCACGCGTACCCGGGACGCCTCTCCGGCGGTGAGCGGCAGCGCGTCGCCGTCGCCCGCGCCCTGATCAACCGGCCCGCGCTCCTGCTGGCCGACGAGCCGACCGGCGCGCTGGACACCGCCTCCGGGGAGGACGTCCGGCGCCTGCTCGACGAGCTGCACCGGAGCGGCCAGACCATCGTGCTCGTCACCCACGACCTGCGGCTGGCCGAGGCGTCCGCCGGCCGTACGATCCGCCTGCGCGACGGCCGGATCGAGGTGCGACGGTGAGCGGGCTGCGCCGGGTCGTCCGGTCCGGCGTACGGCGCCGCCGGGTGCAGACAGTCGTCGTCGGCCTGGTCACCGCCGCCGCCGTGACCGCCACGGTGCTCGGGGCCGGGCTGCTCGTCGCGTCGCAGGCGCCCTTCGACGACGCGTTCGCCGCCCAGCGGGGAGCGCACCTGACCGTGCGGGCGGACTCCGGTGCGGTGACGGAACCACAGCTCGCCGCGTCGGCCTCGGCGCCGGGCGTGGTGGCCGCCGCCGGTCCGTACCGGGTGCTGGTGGTCGCCTTCACGGAGCGCGGCGGGATGCGGACACCGCCGCTGACAGTCGTCGCGCGCACCGATCCGGGCGGCCCCGTCGACCGCATCGAGCTGGCCGGCGGGCGGTGGCCGACCGGTCCGGACGAGATCGTGCTGAGCGGCGGAGCGGTCCGCCTGCCGCCCGGGGCCCGCCTGACCACACCGGGCGGCGGCGAGTTCACGGTGGTCGGTACGGCCCGGTCGATCAGCGACACCGCCGGTGCCTGGGTGCTGCCGTCCGCCGTCGGCCGACTCGACGGGCCGGACACGGCGGACGGGTACCAGATGCTCTACCGGTTCGCGGACGCCCGCACCGCGACGGAGGTCGGCGCCGGACGGGACGCCGTGGTCGCGGCGCTGCCCCCCGGCGCGGTCACCGGCGCCCGATCCTGGCTCGACGTGCGGCAGCAGGCCGTCGAGGACGCGGCCGTCTTCGTGCCGTTCCTCGTCGCGTTCGCGCTGCTCGGCATCGTGATGGCGCTGCTGGTGGTCGGCACTGTGGTCGCCGGGACGGTCGGCGCCGCCACCCGCCGGATCGGCATCCTCAAGGCGCTCGGCTGCACCCCCGCGGGCATCGTCCGCGCCTTCGTCGCGCAGACGCTGCTCCCGGCCGCCGTGGGTGCCGTCGCCGGAACGGTCACCGGGAACCTGATCGCGCTGCCGGTGCTAGCCGATACCGAGCAGGTCTACGGCTCGGCGAACACCACCATCGCCTGGTGGGTGACGATGCTGGCCACCGGCGGGGTGCTGGCGGTGGTGACGCTGACCGCGTGGACGGCCGCGCTGAGGGCGGGCCGGCTCCGTACCGTGGACGCCATCGCGGTCGGACGGGCGTCCGGTCCGGCGCGGGGCCGGTGGGCGTTGCGTCTGGCCGCGCGGCTGCCGGTGGCCAGGCCGGTGGGCCTCGGCCTGGCCCGCCCGTTCGCGCGGCCGGCGCGCACTGTCGCGATCCTGCTGGCGGTCGCGACGGGCGCGGCGGCGGTGACGTTCGCGACCGGGCTCGCCGCGTCGCTGCTGCGCATCCAGACCGCGCTCACCCAGGACGTCGCTGACGTCACTGTGAACGGCGACCCGGACGCCGGGCCCGCCGCCGCTCCCACCGCCGATCCGGCCGCGGTGCTGGCGGCGATCGACGCCCAGCCGGGCACCCGCGCCAGGTACGGCCTCACGCAGGCACCGGGCGCCGTCGCGGGCGTCGCCGACCCGGTCTCCGTCACGACGATCACCGGCGACGCGGCGTGGGACGGCTTCGAGATAGTGTCCGGACGCTGGTTCACCGCACCCGGCGAGGCCGTCGTCGGCGGACCCCTGCTGACCGCGACCGGAGCCCGGATCGGCGACACCGTCACGGTCCGGATCGAGGGCACGCCGGTACGCCTGCGCGTCGTCGGCGAGGTGTTCGAGTCCGCCATGGCGGTGTTCACCGGTAGCGCCACGCCCACCGGCCGGAACCCGTTCGAGTACCGGATCGCGCTCGCCCCGGACACCGACTCCGGCGCCTATGCACAGGCGCTGACCGGCGCACTCGCCGGCCGGGGCCTCACCGCGCGGCCGAGCGGCGCGGAGACCGACCCGCTCCTGCTGGTCGTGGAGGGGCTGACCGCCACGCTGACCCTGCTGCTCCTCGCGGTGGCCGCGCTGGGCGTGCTCAACATGCTCGTCCTCGACCTGCGCGACCGGGTCCACGATCTCGGTGTGCACAAGGCGCTCGGCATGACACCGGGCCAGACGATCGCGATGGTGGTCGCCTCGGTCGCCGCCGTCGGTCTGGTCGGCGGGCTGCTCGGCGTACCCGCGGGTGTGGCGATGCAACGGCTCGTCGTCCCGGCGATGGCCGCCAACGGCGGACTGCACCTGCCGGAGAGTCTGCTCGACGTGTACGGGCCGGTCCTCCTGGCGGCGCTGGCGCTGGGCGGGCCGCTGACGGCACTGCTCGGAGCGCTGCTGCCGGCCGGGTGGGCGGCCCGGACCCGGACCGCGACGGCACTGCGGAGCGAGTAGCGCGCCCGGCGGCGTCGCGGGTGTCGGTGGGGCCGGTTATGGTCCCCGCACACTGCGGGCGATCAAGGAGACGGTGTGCGCAGATTCGAGTTCGTGGGCGGCGGTTCGGCCAAGTTCTGGGAGGTCGGGCAGAGCGACGCGACGGTGACGGTCCGCTATGGATCGATCGGCGCGCAGGGCCGCACCCAGGTCAAGGAACTGGGTTCGCCGGCCAAGGCCGCCGCGCACGCCGACCGGCTGATCGCGGAGAAACTGCGCAAGGGGTACGCCGAGACGACCGCCGCGCCCTCCGCCGGGCACACCGGAACGCCCGCCGTCGAGCCGGCTGCGCCGAGCCGCGACCCGGAAGCGGCCGGTGCCGATCCGGCCGCCGCCGGTTCGGCCGGTAGCGTCCCGGCCGGGGCGCCGTCGGCCACATCGCAAGCCGGCGAGCTGCCGGACGAGGACGCGTTCGAGGTTCCGGCCGCCTGGCGGCGGATGCTGGTCCCGCGCTGGGGCGGCACACCCGGCCCGGGCCTGCCGAGCGCCGCGAAGGGCCGCGCCGCCGGCCGCAAGGTGCTGGACTCGGTGGCCGCACCGGTCGCCGCCACCGCACGGGCCACCGACGATCCGGAGCTGGGTCCGGCGCTGCGCGGCTACCTCGACGGCCGGCCCGGTCCGCTGGGCGGGGCCGCGCTGGTGGCGGCAGTGGCCGTGGCGCTCGGCTATCACGCACGCGACCAGCAGGGGGTGGCCCTCGCCGACCTGCTGGCCGCCGATCTCGGCCCGGCCGGAGCGGCGGTCGCCGCGACCGAGCAGATCACCGTGGCGGCCACCGGGTCGGCGTCTCCGCTTTCGCTGGGCCGCGCCGAGGTGAACAAGGCGCACAACTACGGCCACTGGCGCCTGCGTCAGGGGGTGCTACGCCGGGTCCGCGCGCATCTCGCGGCGGCCCGCGAGGCCGACTACGCAGCGGCCCGCGCCGCGCTGGTCCCGTACCGGTCCGGGCCGCTGGCGGCGCGGGCGGTCACCTCGTTCCTGCTGCCGACCGAGCGGGAGTGGGTGGCCCAGGACGTCGCCGACGTGGCGCGCGAGGGGGGTCCGCTGCTCGCGGAACTGCTGCTCGGCGCAGTCGACGACGTGGACGCGATCCACAACCTCGCCGGGCACCTGCAGGTCTACCGGCTGATGTACGACCAGGCGCCGATCGTCACCGCCACCGCGGCTGTCGGGCCGCCGATCGCGCCGGTGCTGGCCGGGTGGTTCGACGACGAACACGTCGGCGCGGACGCGCGGCAGCGGCTGGTGTCGCTGCTGGCCGCCCTGCCCGGTGACGAGCCGATGGCGGCGCTGCTCGACCGGCTGGACCGTAAGTACGTCCCGCCCGCCATGACGGAGATGCTGCGCCGCTTCCCGGTGCGCGGCGTGCGCCTGGTGTCCGCGGCCGCCGAGGGGCGCAGCCCGGCCGCGCGGGAGGCCGCCACCCTGTTGCGCGCGCACGTGCTGGCCAACCCGGCCGCCGTCGAGGCGGCGCTGCCGATGCTTGATCCGGCGCGGCGGGAACGGGTCGAGCGGATCCGCGACGACGCGTCCGCGTTGCCGGTCGCCGCGCCGGACCGGCTGCCGCCGGTGCTGGTGACGCCGCCCTGGACGGTCCGGCGCCCACGAGCCGACCCGCCCGTGGTGGGCGGGTTGAACCGGCCCACCGGGTCCGCGACGGCCTGGCTGCCGGGGGAGCGGGAGCGGTGGGCCGCGATCGTGCCCGGCTGGTCCGGCTGGTGGCGGGGC
Source organism: Micromonospora sp. CNZ296 (assembly GCF_007827635.1). NCBI lineage: Bacteria > Bacillati > Actinomycetota > Actinomycetes > Micromonosporales > Micromonosporaceae > Micromonospora > Micromonospora sp. CNZ296. Next base: position 107,494 of record NZ_VISW01000018.1, on the reverse strand, counting down.
GACGACCTGAGCGTGTTGGCCGCCGAGGTCGCCGCCGGGCGGGCCGGATCGTACGAGGCGATCCACTTCTTCGTCCGGGCCACCGAGGAGCTGGCCCGGCCGCTGCTGCCGTCCTGGCGGCCCGACGAGTCCTGGGGAGCCGACGAGTGGATGTCCCGCCTCGCCGGCCGGTACGAGCTGGACGCGCTTCCCACCGCGCTGCACCTGGCCCGCACCGCGCCGAAGAGCGTCGGCGAGGTGCTGCTGCCGTACGCCGACGGTGAGGTCGCCGACCTGATGGCCGACTGGCTCGACCGGCTCAAGACGGGCCGCCCGGTCGCCCGCGCCTGGCTGCGGCGGCACCCGGAGTACGCCGTGCGGGCGCTGCTGCCTGCGGCCCTGGGCGAGCCCGGCCCGCGTCGCCGGGCCGCCGAGCGGGCGTTGCGGCTGGTCGCCGCGGAGCACCGTGGTGTGCTCCTCGGTGTGGCCCGGGAGCACGGCGAGGAGGCGCTCGCCGCCGCGACGGCGATGCTCGACGCGGACCCGCTGGCCCAGCTCCCGGCCCGGATGCCGAGCCTGCCGGCGTGGCTGGACCCGGCGGTGCTGCCGCAGGTGCTGCTGCGGGACCGTTCGGCGGCGCTGCCCGCCGACGCGGTCCGTCACCTCTGCACGATGCTCGCCATCTCCGCGCCCGGCGAGCCGTACCCGGGGGTGGAGGTCGTCCGCGCGGCGTGCGACACCGACTCCCTGGCGGAGTTCGCCTGGGCGCTGTTCGAGAGCTGGCAGAGCGCCGGTGCGCCCTCGAAGGACGGCTGGGCGTTCACCGCGCTGGGGCTGCTCGGCGACGACTCGACCGCGCGGCGGCTCGCGCCGCTGGTGCGGGCCTGGCCGGGCGAGAGCCAGCACACCCGGGCGGTGACCGGCCTGGAGGTGCTGGCGCAGATCGGCACCGACGTGGCGCTGATGCACCTCTACGGCATCTCGCAGAAGGTGAAGTTCCGGGGCCTGCGGGAGCAGGCGGCGCGCAAGGTGACCGAGGTCGCCGACGGGCTGGGCCTGACGCCCGAGCAGCTCGGCGACCGCCTGGTGCCCGACCTCGGGCTGGACGCCGACGGCAGCCTCGTCCTCGACTACGGGCCGCGCCGGTTCACAGTCGGCTTCGACGAGCAGCTCAAGCCGTACGTGGTGGACGGCTCCGGCGCCCGCCGCAAGGACCTGCCCAAGCCCGGCGCCCGGGACGACGCCACGCTGGCGCCCGCCGCGCACAAGCGCTTCGCCGGCCTGAAGAAGGACGTGCGCACGCTCGCCGCCGACCAGATCCGCCGCTTCGAGGCGGCCATGGTGACCGGGCGGCGCTGGCCGGCCGCCGACTTCCGCCGCTACTTCCTGTCCCACCCGCTGCTCTGGCACGTCGTCCGCCGGCTGGTCTGGGCCACTGTGGATGACGCCGGTCAGGTGGTCACCGCGTTCCGGGTCGCCGAGGACCGCACGCTCGCCGATGTCGACGACGAGACGTACACGCTGCCGGACGACGCCACTGTCACCATCGCGCACCCGCTGAGCCTCGGCGCGGCGGTGCCGGCCTGGGCGGAGGTGTTCGCCGACTACGAGATCCTCCAGCCGTTCCCGCAGCTCGGCCGCGAGGTGTACCGGCTGGACGCGGCCGAGCGCGCGGAGACGCTGCTGCGGCGGCACGCGGGTGTCACGGTCCCGGCCGGGCGGCTGCTCAGCCTGGAACGGCGGGGCTGGCGGCGCGGCATGCCGCAGGACGCCGGCATCCAGAGCTGGCTGGAGCGCGAGGCCCCCGGCGGCCGGGCCGTGGTGATCGACCTCGACCCCGGCATCGCGGTCGGGGTGGTGGACATGTTCCCGGACCAGAAGATCGAGGCGATCTGGGTGAACGACGTGCCGCGCGGCGACTGGTTCCAGCGCGGCGGCAAGGTCCGCCTCGGCGACCTCGACGACGTCACCCTCTCCGAGGTGCTGCGCGACCTGGCGGAGGTGACCCGGTGACCGCGCTCGATCCGGCCGCCGAGCGGGCCCAGCGTCCCCCGGCCGAGGTGCGGTACGCCGACGAGCTGGCCGTGCTGGCCGCGAACGACAGCGACCCGCGCCCGCCGGGCTGGCGGCTGAGCCTGCGCGCGGCGCGCCGGTTCATCCTCGGCGACCCGGCCGCCGGGGTGCGGCGCAAGTTCGTCGGTGACCCGTCGCTCATCGACCGGGCGCTTGTGGCGCTGGCGACCAGCCGCGGGCTGATGCTCGTCGGCGAGCCGGGCACCGCCAAGTCGCTGCTGTCGGAGCTGCTCGCCGCCGCTGTCAGCGGCGACTCCACGCTGACCATCCAGGGCGGCGCGGCCACCACCGAGGACCAGATCCGCTACTCGTGGAACTACGCGCTGCTGGTCGCCGACGGCCCGTCGCCGCGCGCGCTGGTGCCGGCGCCGCTGCTGCGCGGCATGGCCGAGGGGCGGGTGGTCCGCTTCGAGGAGATCACCCGCTGCCCGCTGGAGGTGCAGGACTGCCTGCTCTCCCCGCTGTCGGACCGGGTGCTCGCCGTTCCGGAGCTGCCGGGCGCCGACGCCATGGTGTTCGCCCGCGAGGGCTTCAACGTGATCGCCACCGCGAACACCAGGGACCGGGGCGTCAACGAGATGAGCGCCGCCCTGAAGCGGCGGTTCAACTTCGAGACCGTCTTCCCGATCCCCGACCTCGGCACCGAGCTGGAACTGGTCGAGGCCGAGGCGGGCGAGTTGCTGCGCCGCTCCGGCGTGACCGCGCCGCCCCGGCGGGATTTGTTGGAGGTGCTGGTCACCACGTTCCGGGAGCTGCGGACCGGCATCACCGAACGCGGCGACGCGATGGAGCGGCTGTCGGCGGTGATGAGCACCGCGGAGGCGGTGTCGGTGGCGCACGCGGTCGGGCTGCGCGGCTGGTTCCTGCGCGGCGAGTCCGGCGACGCCGCCGACCTGGTCGCCTGCCTGGCCGGCACCGCCGCGAAGGACGACGCGGAGGACCTGGCCCGGCTGCGCCGCTACCTGGAGCAGCAGGTGTCCCGCCGCTCCGGCGTGCAGTGGCGGGCGGTGCACGACGCCCGGCACCTGCTGCCCGGGTGAGCGCCACCGAGGCGCCCGGCGGCGTCACGTTCCTCGGCGTCCGGCACCACAGCCCGGCCTGCGCCCGGCTGGTCGCGGCCACGGTGGCGCGGCTGCGCCCGGCGTACGTGCTGGTGGAGGGGCCGGCGGACCTGAACGGGCGGATGGACGAGCTGCTGGGAGACCACGAGCTGCCGATCGCCGTGTTCACCGCGCACCGCGACGGCACCCGGCGGCACGCCTCCTGGAGCCCGTTCTGCGCGTACTCGCCGGAGTGGGTGGCGCTGACCGCCGGGCGGGAGGTGGGCGCGCAGCTGCGCTTCATCGACCTGCCCGCGTGGCATCCAGCGCTGTCCGACCGCGCCAACCGGTACGCCGACGCCGACCAGCGGTACGCCGAGGCGGTGCGCCGGCTGTGCGCCACGCTCGCCGTGGACAACGTGGACGCGCTCTGGGACCACCTGTTCGAGATCGGCCCGGACGACGGGCTGGCCGAGCGGCTGGACACGTACTTCGACGTGCTGCGGGGCGAGTCGGCGGCCGGGGCTGACGACACCGCCCGGGAGGCGTACATGGCCCGCTGGGTACGCGCCGCCCGTCGCCGGGCCGCCGGCCGCCCGGTGCTGGTGGTGACCGGCGGCTTCCACCGTCCCGCCCTGGTCCGGCTGACCGTCGGCCCGGACGGCGCCGATCGGCACGGCACCGGCCCTTACGGCACGGGCCCGGACGGCACCGGACCGGATGAGGACGACTGGCCGGAGGTGCCCGCCCCGGCTCCGGACGCGGTGGCGGGCAGCTACCTCGTGCCGTACTCGTTCCGGCGTCTGGACGCGTTCGTCGGCTACCAGTCCGGGATGCCGTCACCGGCGTACTACCAGCGGGTCTGGGAGGACGGCCCGCGCCGGGCCGCGGAGGCGCTCACCGAGGCGGTGGCGGCCCGGCTGCGTGCCCGGCGGCAGCCCGTCTCCACCGCCGACCTGATCGCCGCCCGGAGCATGGCCGGCGGCCTGGCCCGGCTGCGCGGCCACGCCCACCCGGGCCGGGTCGACGTGCTCGACGGGCTGGTGTCCGCACTGGTCACCGACGCGCTCGACCAGCCGCTGCCGTGGGCGACCCGGGGCACGCTGGCACCAGGTGCCCACCCGGTGGTGGTGGAGATGGTGGCCGCGCTCAGCGGCGACCGGGTGGGCCGCCTGCACCCGGACACGCCGCTGCCGCCGCTCGTGCACGACGTCGACGCCGAGCTGGAACGCCACCGGATCGATCCGCACGAGGCGGCCGAGCTGGACCTGACAGTCGCCGGCGACCTGGCCCGCAGCCGCCTGCTGCACCGGCTGCGGCTGCTCGACGTACCCGGTCACGTCCGCGAACGCGGCCCCCGGGTGGGCGCGGACGCGCTGCTCACCGAACGCTGGTCGCCCGCGCCGTCGGCGGACCGGCTCGCCCGGGTGATCGAGGCGGGCGGGTACGGGCCGACCGTGCTGGACGCCGTCACCGCCCGGATCGAGGAGCGGGTGACGCTGCTCGGCGCGGACGTCGACGCGCTCGCCACGACGCTGTTCGACACCGCGCTGGCCGGGCTGCCCGAGCACTCCACCCGGACGCTCACCGCGATCGCCCGTGCCACCGGCGCGGTCACCGACCTGCGGGCGCTGGGCCGGGCGCTCGCAGTGGCACTGGCGCTGTGGCGGCACGACGGGCTGCTCGGCAGCGCCGGGACCGCCCCGCTGGGCGCGCTGATCACCGCCGCCGTACGCCGGGCGCTCTGGCTCGTCGAGGGCGTGCGCGCCACGGCCGCGCCGGCCGACCCGGGCCGGCTCACCGCGCTCGTGGCGGTCCGGGACGCGGTTCGCCACGCCGGCCCGGCGCTGGGGCTCGACCGGGACGGCGCGCTGGCAGTGGCCGGGCGGGTGGCGGCCGACCCGGCGGCCCCGCCGGACCTGCGCGGCGCGGCGCTGGGTCTGGCCTGGTCGCTGGGGGACGTGCCGGATGCGGCCCGCGCGGTCCGGGCCGTGGCCGCACCGGACACGCTCGGCGACTGGCTGTCCGGGCTGTTCGCGCTGGCCCGGGAGGAGGTGGTCAGCGGCGACGCGGCGCTGCTCACAGTGGTGGACGAACTGCTCGCCGCGATGGGCGCGCACGACTTCCTGGTGGCGCTGCCCGCGCTGAGGCAGGCGTTCGGCTGGTTCCCGCCCCGGGAGCGGGCGGAGGTTGCCCGGCACGTGCAGGCGCTGCACGGCGGCGACGCGCCGCCCGGTGACCTGCTGCGGCTGGACGCCGACCCGCTGCTGGTGGCCGCCGCCCGCGCGGTGGAGGAGCGGGTCGACGCGGTGCTGACCCGGGAAGGGCTGTGGGAGGGGGACCGGACGTGACCGACCCGATGCGGGAACGCTGGCGGCTGGTACTCGGCGACGCCGCGCAGGACAGCCTGGGCGGCCTGTCTGCCGAGGCGGCCGGCCGGGACGCCGCGCTGGACTGGCTCTACGGCAGGGACGCGGAACTCGGCCGCCGCGACGTGCGGCGCGGCGGGTCCGGCCCGTCCGCGCTGACCACTGTGGACTGGCTGGACGGGATCACCCGGCTGTTCCCGAAGGAGACGGTGCAGCGGCTGGAACGCGACGCGGTCGAGCGGTACGGCATCCACGAGGTCGTCACCGACCCGGCGGTGCTGGCCCGGGTCGAGCCGAACCCGGCGCTGCTGCGCGCGGTGCTGCGCACCAAGCACCTGATGGACCCGCAGGTGCTGCGGCTGGCCCGCAAGCTGGTCGAGTCGGTGGTGCGGCAACTGGTCGAGCGGCTGGCAGGGGAGGTGCGGCAGTCGTTCTCCGGGCCCCGGGCGCGCCGCCCCAGCCGTTTCCGGCAGGCCCGCAACTTCGACGTACGCCGGACCATCCGGGCGAACCTGGCGCACTGGCGGCCGGACGAGCGCCGGCTGCACGTCCGGCAGCCGCACTTCTTCTCCCGTACCCGCCGTCACCTGGACCGCTGGCAGGTGATCCTGCTGGTGGACCAGTCCGGCTCGATGCTCGGCTCGGTGATCCACGCCGCGGTCACCGCCGCCTGCCTGTGGGGGCTGCCCGGCGTGCGGACCCACCTGGTCGCGTTCGACACCGACGTGGTCGACCTGACCTCCGACGTGGACGACCCGGTGGAGCTGCTGATGAAGGTGCAGCTCGGTGGCGGTACCGACATCGCCCGCGCGGTCGCGTACGGCGCGCAGCTCGTGGAGAACCCGCGCCGGTCGATAGTCGCGCTGGTGTCCGACTTCTACGAGGGCGGCGACGCCGGACGTCTGGTCCGGTCGGTGAAGCAACTCGTGGAGCAGGGCACGCACGTGCTCGCGCTCGCCGCGCTGGACGAGGAGGCCGACCCGGCGTACGACCGGGCCACCGCCCAGCGGCTGGCCGACGTGGGCGCGGCGGTCGGCGCGATGACGCCGGGCGAGCTGGCCGCGTTCGTGGCCGAGCACGTGGGCCGGTAGGGGGACCGGATGATCCGTGACGACCTGATCGCGCTCACCCCGGACGTGCTGGCCGCGCTGAGCAACAGGGGCCTGGTGAAGCGCGCCACGAAGGAGGTCGACGCCGGTGAGCGGCCCGCGCTCACCGAGGACGCCGACGGCGCGGTGCGTGCCGCGTACCCGGACGGGGTGACTGTGACGCTGCCCGTGGGCGGCGGCCTGGCGGCCGGGATCTGCTCCTGCCCGGCGCCCGGCGTGTGCCGGCACCTGCTCGCCGTCGTGCTGACCTACCAGCGCACGCACGCCGACGCCCCGGACGGGGAGGCCGCACCGGACGGGGAGGCCGCACCGGACACGGATGCCGCGCCGGGCCGGCACGCCGATCCAGGCGGGCAGGCTCCGGGCCCCGGCGCGTCGCGGGACCAGGAGGCTGTGCCGGGCAATGCGGCCGGGCCGGGCCGGGTCGCGGCGCCGGGCCGGGAGGGCGCCGCAGCCGGGAGCGAGCCGTGGCGGTGGTCGCCGGGTGACGTCACCGACGAGGAACTGGCCGCCGCGATCGGCGCGCCGGCGCTCACCGCCGCGCGACGACGGCTGCGGCGCGGCTACGCCGCTGTGGTCCACCGGCCGGACGCCGCCGACCCGGTCCCGCGTGTGGAGCTGCCCACCGGCACGGTCCGGTTCCTGGTGCCCCGCCAGATCGGGTACGCGCGCGGCGACGCGGCCGACGACGGCGGTGAGGCGATCGCGCTCGCCGTGTGGGCGTGCCGGGCGGCCGACCGGGAACACCCGGACCGTCCGGAGGCGCAGGTACGCGTCGGCGGAACCGCCACCGTCACGGAGCATCCGACGCTGGACGCGGCGGTGGCGCTGGCCGCCGACGTGCTGCTGACCGGGGCCGCGCACCTGGGCTCCGGCGTGGACGCCCGGCTGGCGGCGACCCGGCGTGACCTCGACGCGGCCGGTCTGCGCTGGCCGCTGCTCGCCGTCGAGGACCTGGCCGGGCAACTGGAGGCGTACGCCGCGCGTGGCGCCCGGTACCAGCCGGAGACGTTCGCCGACCTGCTCGCCGAGTTGCCCGCGCGGCGGCGCGCGGTGGTGAACGCGGGCGCCACCCCGGTGGAGCGTGTGCTGGGCACCCACGAGCCGGCGGAGACGCCGCTGCGGCGGGTACGGCTGACCGGCCTCGGTGCCCGGGTCCGGTGCAGTGGAGGCGAGGTGGGCGTGGACGTGGTGCTCGCCCACCCGGCGGCCGTCTCGGTGCTGGTGCTGCGCCGCGCCTACCCGGTCACCGAGGACGGCCCGCCCACCGGGCACGAGCTGGCCGGGCGGCGCGTCACCGGCGCCACGCTCGGCGCGCTCGCCACCGGCAACGTGGTCTCCGAGTCGGCGGTGCGCAGCGCCGCGCACCGGCTCCGGATCGCCGCCGGCCGGCTGGCCCGCACCACGGTCACCCCCGGCGCGGGGGAGTGGTCCGGCCTGCCGCCCGGCCTGCTCGCCCGCGACCCGGACGCGCTCGCCGCGGAGCTGGCCGGGCGGCCACCCCGGCTGCTGCGCCCCCGCACCGCCGCCGAGTCGGTGCGGGTGCTCGCGCTCGGCGAGGTGCGCGCCATCGGGTACGCGGCCGGCGAGCAACGCCTGCACGCCACGGTGACCGGGGCCGACGGCGGCACGGCGACCGTCACCGCGACCCACCACGCCGCCGCCCCTGGTGCACTCGACGCGCTCGCGGCGGCGCTGGACGGCACACACGGGCCGCCGCGCTACGTCAGCGGGACGGTCCGCCGGGGCGCCGACGGGCTCGTCGTCGAGCCGCTGGCGGTGGTCGCCGACGCGGTGGTCGTACCCGACCTGGCGCCTGGGGTGGGCGACGGCCGGCTGACCGGCGCGGTCGACGCCCGGCCCGACCCGGTCGCCGCGGCGCTCGGTACGGCGTCGGCGCTGCTCGCCCAGGCCGCGCACACCGGCCTGCGGCACCTGCCGGTGGGCTTCCCCGACCGGCTGCGCGCGACGGCCGCCGCGCTCGGCGGAGTCGGCCTGGACCGCTGCGGCGCGGCCCTGTCCGGCCTGGCCGGGACGCTCGGCGCCGACCCCGGCGAACCGGCGGTACGGGCCTGGGTGGACGCCTGGATCCGGCTGTCGGTGACGGCGGAGTCCCGGTGAGCCGGTCCCCACGGCCGGGCCGGATCGCTACGGTGTGACGGTGGCGACCACGGCGGCGCAGGAGATCCAGGTGGGGGAGCGGCTGGTCCGCGTCTCCAGCCCCGACAAGCCCTACTTCCCGGAGCGCGGGCTGACCAAGCTGGACGTGGTCAGCTACTTCCTGTCCGTCGGCGACGGCATCCTGCGCGCGCTGCGGGACCGGCCGACCATGCTGGAACGCTGGCCGCGCGGCGTGTTCGAGGGCGCGAAGGTCGCCACCCGGCAGACCAACAAGGGCGACGCGTTCTACCAGAAGCGGCTCCCGGCCGGTGCGCCCGACTGGGTCCGCACCGCGCACATCACGTTCCCCAGTGGCCGTACCGCCGACGAGGTCGCCCCGAGCGAGCTGGCGGTGGTGATCTGGGCGGCCAACCTGGGCACGCTGCGGTTCCACCCGTGGCCGGTGTCGAAGGACGACGTGGAACACCCCGACCAGCTGCGCATCGACCTCGACCCGATGCCGGGCGTGGACTTCGCGCAGGTGGTGCCGGTGGCGCACGAGGTGCGCGCGTACCTCACCGAGCTGGGCCTGGAGGGCTTCCCGAAGACCACCGGCGGGCGCGGCATCCACGTCTACGTCTCGATCGAGCCGCGCTGGAGCTTCGGCGAGTGCCGACGGGCGGTCCTGGCGCTGGGCCGGGAGATGCAGCGCCGCCTGCCCGACCTGGTCACCACCACCTGGTGGCGCGACCAGCGGGACCGGCCGGTCTTCGTCGACTACAACCAGATGGCCCGTGACCACACCATGACGTCGGCGTACTCGATCCGGCCGACGCCCGCGGCGCTGGTCTCGGCACCGCTGGATTGGTCCGAGCTGGACGACGCCCGCCCGGAGGACTTCGACGTGCTCAGCATGCCCGCGCGGTTCGCCGAGCTTGGCGACCCGCACGCCGGGCTGGACGGGCGGCGGTACTCGCTGGAAACGCTGTTGGAGCGGGCCGACGCGGAAGGGCTGGAGTCGCCGCCGGAACGCTGAGGCGGTCAGTCCCAGGGGCTCTGCGTGCCGTCGAACTCCTCGAACACCAGCCAGGTACGCGTGGACAGCACCCCGGCGATGCTCTGCACCCGGTCCAGCACCACGTCCCGCAACGTCGCGTTGTCCGGCGCCCGGACCAGCGCGAGGACGTCGTGCTCGCCGCTGAGCAACGCCGCGTGCTCGATGTAGCGCACCCGGGCCAGCTCGGCGGAGACCTCCCGCCAGGTGTTCTGCTCGATGGTGAGCGCGATGTACGCCGACGTGCCCAGCCCGGCCGGCTCCGGCGCGACCCGCGCCGTGAACCCGGTCAGCACCCCGTCGCGCAGCAGCCGCTCCACCCGGGCGTACGCGTTGGTGCGGGAGACGTGCACCCGTTCGGCGAGCGTACGGATGGACGTCCGGGCGTCGCGGACCAGCTCGCGCAGGATCCGCCGATCCACCTCGTCGAGCGGCCCGGCCGAACGTCCCGTTCCGCCCGCCGCGCCCGGTGTGGCGCCGGTCTCCTGGCTCACCTCAGCCGCCCTCCTGTGCCATTCGTCCCGCGTTCATCCCGGATGTTGAGTCAATCATCCACGACCGGGAGCATAGGGCCACCACACGTCCAGGAGGTCCCCGCCGTGACGACCACACCCCAGGCGGTCCGCAGGGCATCCCCGCGCACCCGCCGGAAGTCCACCCCGGCCGCACCCGACCCGTCGGCCGGCTTCATGCCGCAGCGGGAACCGGTCCGGCTGCTCGAACCCGACGGGACCCCGCTGCCGGCCCGCGACGACTACCCGGAGCCGTCGGTCGAGACGCTGCGCGAGATGTACCGGCGGATGGTCGTCGGCCGCCGCTTCGACGTGCAGGCCACCGCGCTCACCAAGCAGGGCCGCCTCGCCGTCTACCCGTCCGCCCGCGGCCAGGAGGCGTGCCAGATCGGCGGCGTCCTCGCGCTGCGCGACACCGACTGGGTGTTCCCCACCTACCGCGAGTCGATGGCACTGACCGCGCGCGGCCTCGACCCGGTCGAGGTGCTCACGCTGCTGCGCGGCGACTGGCACTGCGGGTACGACCCCGCCGCCACCCACACCGCGCCGCAGTGCACCCCGCTCGCCACCCAGTGCGTGCACGCCGCCGGGCTGGCCTACGGCGAGTCGTACCAGGGGCGTGACACAGTGGCGCTGGCATTCATCGGCGACGGCGCCACCAGCGAGGGCGACTTCCACGAGGGCATCAACTTCGCCGCCGTGTTCAAGGCGCCCGTCGTCTACCTGGTGCAGAACAACAAGTACGCGATCAGCGTGCCGCTGTCCCGGCAGACCGCCGCGCCGAGCCTCGCCTACAAGGGCGTCGGCTACGGCGTACCCAGCGAGCAGGTCGACGGCAACGACCCGGTGGCAGTGCTGGCGGTGCTGGAGCGCGCCGTCGCGCACGCCCGCGCCGGCAAGGGCCCCTACCTGGTCGAGGCCCACACGTACCGGATGGAACCGCACACCAACGCCGACGACCAGACCCGCTACCGCGACGCCGACGAGGTCGAGGCGTGGCGCGACCGCGACCCGATCGCCCGGCTCGAGGCGTACCTGCGGTCCAGGGGCGTCCTCGACGACGCCGCCGTCGCGGCCATCGCGGCAGAGGCCGAGGAGTACGCCGCCGCGCTGCGCCGCCGGATGGACGCCCAGCCGACGGTGGACCCGCTGAGCCTGTTCGACCACGTGTACGCCGAGCCGACGCCGCAACTCGCCGAGCAGCGCGAGATGGTCCGGGCCGAGCTGGCCGCCGACGCGGAGGGGGACGCCTGATGGCCACCATGACCATGGCGAAGGCGCTCAACGCCGCGCTCGCCGACGCGATGCTCGACGACGACCGCGTGCTCGTCTTCGGTGAGGACGTCGGCCAGCTCGGCGGCGTCTTCCGGATCACCGACGGGCTTCAGGCCCGCTTCGGCGACAAGCGCTGCTTCGACACCCCGCTCGCCGAGGCCGGCATCGTCGGGTTCGCCGTCGGCCTCGCCATGTCCGGGCTGCGGCCGGTCGTCGAGATGCAGTTCGACGCGTTCGCGTACCCGGCGTTCGAGCAGATCGCCTCGCACGTGGCGAAGCTGCGCAACCGCACCCGCGGCGCGCTGAGCGTGCCGATCGTCATCCGGGTGCCGTACGCCGGCGGCATCGGCGGCGTGGAGCACCACTGCGACTCGTCCGAGGCGTACTACGCGCACACCCCCGGCCTGAAGGTGGTCACGCCCGCGACGGTGGACGACGCGTACTCGCTGCTGCGCGCCGCCATCGACGACCCCGACCCGGTGGTCTTCCTGGAGCCCAAGAAGCTCTACTTCACCAGCGCAGAGGCGGATCTGCCGGCCCGTACCGCGCCGATCGGCACCGCCGTGGTCCGCCGCCCCGGTACCGACGCCACGCTGATCGCGTACGGCCCGGCCGTGCCTGTCGCGCTCGCCGCCGCCGAGGCCGCCCGCGAGGAGGGCTGGGACCTGGAGGTCGTCGACGTCCGCAGCATCGTGCCGTTCGACGACGCCACCGTCACCGCCTCGGTCCGCCGTACCGGCCGGTGCGTGGTGATCCAGGAGGCGCAGGGCTTCGCCGGTGTCGGCGCGGAGATCGCCGCGCGGGTGCAGGAGCGTTGCTTCCACGCCCTGCACGCCCCGGTGCTGCGTGTGTCCGGCCTGGACATCCCGTACCCGGCGCCGATGCTGGAGCACACCCACCTGCCCTCGGTCGACCGGGTGCTGGACACCGTGGCCCGGCTCCAGTGGGACGACCAGCCGGACACAAGGTGGGTGGCGGCATGACCGAACGCACCGAGCGGAGCGAGGGCCGTGAGGGCATGCCCGGCCGGTACAGCATGACCACGGCTGTGGGGAACCGGGACTTCCTTCTGCCGGACCTCGGGGAAGGGCTGAGCGAGGCGGAGATCGTCGAGTGGCGGGTCGCAGTCGGCGACGTGGTCACAGTGGACCAGACGGTGGTCGAGGTGGAGACCGCCAAGGCCGTGGTCGACGTGCCGTGCCCGTACGCCGGCCGGGTCGTGGCCCTGCACGGCGCGGCCGGTGAGGTACGCCCGGTGGGCCAGCCGCTGATCACCATCGCCCCGCTCGACGACGCCCCCGATCCGCACGCCACCTACCGCGAGGAGGAGCGGGCCGGTTCCGGCAACGTCCTGATCGGCTACGGCACCGGCCACGGCGGCACGGGTCGGCGGCGGCGCCGTCCGCGGCTGGCGCTGGCCCCCGAGCCCGGTACGCCGGTCACGGCGGACCTGGCGTCCGGTCCGGCGGCCGGCTCTCCGGCTCCGGCGGGCTCACAGGCGCCAGCGGGCTCTCCGGTTCCGGCCGGCCCGGTTCTGGCCGGTTCATCGCGTCCGGCGGGCTCGGTTTCGGCTGGCTTGTCGGCTCCGAACGGCACGGCCGCCTCGGCGGACCGCACGGCTGCGCCGGAACCGACCGGCGTGCAATCGGCGCCGCTCGTCATCTCGCCGATCGTGCGGCGGCTGGCCAAGGAGCACGGCATCGACCTGGCGTCGCTGCGCGGAACCGGGCCGGGCGGCGTGATCCGCCGGGCCGACCTTGACGCCGCCGTGGCCGCGCCCGCTGCTCCGGCGGCCCGGCTGGCAGCGGTGCCGGACGCCCCGGCCGCGCACGTCGGGCTCGCCCCGGCCGGCGACGGCGACACTGTCATCCCGCTCACCGGCATCCGCAAGGTGATCGCCGACAAGCTCTCCCGCAGCCGGCGGGAGATCCCCGAGGTGACCATCTGGGTCGACGTGGACGCCACCGGCCTGCTGGAGACGCGCGCCGCGATCAACGCGGCCACCCCTGACACGCCGGTGAGCATCCTGGCGCTGCTGGCCCGGATCTGCCTCAGCGGCCTGCGGAAGTTCCCGCAGCTCAACGCGCACGTCGACACCGAGGGCCAGCGGATCGTCCAGTCCGCGGGCGTACACCTGGGCATCGCCGCGCAGACCGACCGGGGCCTGGTCGTGCCGGTGCTGCGCGACGCGCAGCGGCTCACCACCCGGGAGCTGGCCGCCGCACTCGCCGAGACCACTGCGGCGGCCCGGGCCGGCACGCTGCCGCCGGCACGGTTGACCGGTGGGACGTTCACGCTCAACAACTACGGCGTGTTCGGCGTGGACGGCTCCACGCCGATCATCAACCACCCGGAGGCGGCGCTGCTCGGCGTCGGCCGGATCGTGGACAAGCCGTGGGTGGTGGACGGGCAGCTCGCCGTCCGCAAGGTGACCCAGATCAGCCTCACCTTCGACCACCGCGTCTGCGACGGTGGCGTGGCCGGCGGCTTCCTGCGCCACGTCGCCGACTGCGTCGAGCAGCCCGCCCTCTTGGTCGCCAACGTCTGACCCCGCCCTCCCGGCCCCGGCCCTCCCCACGGAGAGCCGGGGCCGCTTCCGTCCCCGCCGCCCGCCCGCTCGCGATCTTGCACTTGCGGCCCGCGGTGTGCCCGATTCGCACCCTTCTCCAGGGCCGAAACTGCAAGATCGCGCGGCAGTGGTGCGGGTGGCGCGGCGGCAGTGGTGCGGGCGGCGCGGCGGCGGTGCGGGTGGCGCGGACGAGAGCCGGGCTCGGCCGGCCTGCGGCGTCCAGCGCCGCCCTTGCGAGATCGTTGTTCCGACGGGTGGGACCGGTCGAGATCTTGGTACGAAAGTGCCCCTATGGGGGCCGTTTCGTACCAAGATCTCGCTCTGCGCCCGGCGGTGGGTGAGGGGGTGGGGAACCGGGCGGAGGGCGCGTGGGGCGCAACCGGGGACGGGAATTGCCTGTCCGGCACAATTCGCACAGCTGTTTCCGAGCAATTCCGCCGAAGGTGCCACGGCGCGATCCCAGGCCTACAGAATGTGGGCGAGAGGGTTCGGAAATGGGGGGCGAAATATGTTTGCGAGGCGCCGACTGACGCTTTTCGCGATGACCGTCGCAGCCGCGCCGCTGGCGGTCGGCGCGTGTACCGCCGGCCCGAAGTCGGTGACGAAGCGGGCCGAGGCCGCGCCGCCGTCGGTCGCCGTGACGCCGGCCGACCGCACCCGGGACGTGCCGATCAGCGCGGAGGTGGGGACGAAGGTCAGCAACGGCAAGGTGACAGCCGTCAAGCTGACCGACGACAAGGGCAACGCGGTGCCGGCCCAGCCGCGTGAGGACGGCTCCGGCTGGGTGCCGGACCGGCCGCTCGCCAATTCCCGGACGTACACCGCGGAGGTGACCGCGACCGGCGATTCGGGCAGGACCGCCACGCAGAAGACGACGTTCACGACAATGGCCAAATCCACCAAACCGGCAGTCACCAGCGAATTGTATTTCCGGCCGAATCAGACGTACGGGACGGCGATGCCGGTCGTGCTCGGATTCGACCCGCCGATCCCGAAGGAGGCGCGCGCGGACGTCCAGCGCCGGCTGTTCGTGAAGACCGACCCGCCGCAGCCGGGCACCTGGTCGTGGGTGGCCGACGGCAAGCAGGCCGAGTACCGGGCGCCGGACCGGTGGAAGCCGGGCACGAAGATCAGCGTGCGCAGCGCGTTGCAGGGTCTGCCCATCGGCAAGGAGGCGATCGGCGACTCCGACCGGGTCGCGAGCGCCAAGGTCGGCCGGCAGGTGACGCTCGACATCGACAACGAGGCCAAGCAGATGACCGTCTACCAGGACGGCAAGGTGGTCAAGAGGATCCCGGTCAGCCTCGGCAAGCCGAGCACGCCGACGTCGAGCGGCAACATGGTGATCATGGAGAAGCACGAGCACACCACGTTCGACACCCGCGGTGAGCCCAACGGTGGCTACGTGGTCGACGTGGACGACGCCCAGCGGCTGACCTGGGGCGGCGAGTTCATCCACTCGGCGCCGTGGTCGGAGGGCGACCAGGGCAGCACGAACGTCTCGCACGGCTGCACCAACGTCTCGGCCACCGCCGCGGACTGGCTGATGGGCTTCACGCAGGTCGGTGACCTGGTGACGGTCAAGGGCACCGAGGTGAAGCTCGACCAGGGCAACGGATTCACCGCCTGGAACGTCGGCTGGGACGAGTTCGCCAAGGGCAGCGCGCTGCCCGTACCGGCGGGGCTGAAGCCCACGCAGAGCGCCACGCCGCACCCGGGCGCGGTGGCCGGCGGGTCGTCACCGGCCCCGGCCCCCTCGCGGAGCAACAGCGGCGGCTGAACCTGGGGAGGAACGGCCACGGGGCCGGCCCGCGTCCGCGCGGGCCGGCCCCGTCGCGCTCAGTCCAGGCCGACGCGGGCCACCCCGGTGGCGGTCAGACTGCCCAGCCAGAGGTGGCGGCCGTGCTGCCGCACGCCGGTGACCATCGGGTACGCCCCGCTCGGGCCGTGCAGCGTGCGCAGCACCCGGCCGTCGCCGTCGACCAGCGCGACCAGCCCGTAGCGGCGCGGCTGCGGCTGCACCGCGCCGGGCAGCAGGGCCAGGATCTGCCGTACCCGGGGATGCGGCAGCAGCCGTTCCATGGCCCGCAGCCGCGGGCTGGGCAACGCGACCCAGTAGGTGCCGTCGCCGACGCCGGAGATGTTGTCCGGGTACGCGGGCAGGTCGGTGAGCACCGTGGCCCGCCCGCTGGGCAGGTCGACCCGCAGCAGCCGGTGGGTGGCGGTCTCGGCGAGCATCAGCGCCGACTCGTCCGGGGTGAGCGCGAGCCCGTTGGGGAAGTAGAGCCCGTCCGCGACCACGTCGGTGCGCCCGGTGCGCCTGTCGTACGCGAGGACCCGCCCGTTGGGCCGATGCTCCAGCAGGTCGCGCTTCCAGTGCGAGAGCGGGAACCGATCGGACGAGTCGGTGAAGTAGACGGTGCCGTCACGTGCCACCGCCGCGTTGTCGGCCAGGTGCACCGGCGGCGCGGTCCCGGTCAGCTCGTGCACCCGGCCGGCCGGGTCGACCCGCAGCAGCCCTCGGTAGGCGTCGCAGACCAGCAGCCCGCCGTCGACCGGATCCCGCTCGATGCCCAGCGGACGTCCGCCGGTCTCGGCCAGCAGCGTCGGCGGCGTGCCGGGCGGGGAGTCGGCCGGCCACCACCAGAGCCGGCCGTCCTCGTCGCCGCTGACCACCCGGCCGTCGCCGTCGACCACCACGTCCTCCGGGCCGTGGCCGCCGGTCGGCAACGGCAGCAGGTCGGCCCGGTCGAGCCGGGTGTCAGCGGGCGACCAGGGGCCGGTGAGCGGCGGCGGCACCGTCGCCGGCTCGCGGACCGGCCGGATCAGCAGTGGGGCTCGCGGGCGGGGGACGACCATCGGCTCATTGTGGCCCGGCGGCGTCGCGCAGGGCAGCCCCCGACGGCGTTTCGCCGTTTCCCGCGCGACGTGGCGTGGCGGTTGCGGGATGACCCTGAGACGGCTCGGGGTCGGTTCCCGGACACTACCCGGAACCCCTGCCGCGAGGTCCGGAAATGTCGGTGGGCCCGGGTAGGTTTGGCCGCATGGTACACAGCGGTGAGCGCTTCCACGTGGTGACGGACGTGCACGATCACGTGGTCGAGCTGCGCCCGGTCGGCGAGATCGACATCGCCTCCGTGACGGCGTTCCGGGCGGCGCTCTGGGCGGCGCCGGCCCGGCCGGTGCTGCGGGTCGACCTGTCCGGTGTGCGGCTGCTCTCCGCCGCCGGGGTCCGCGCGCTCGTCGCCACCCACCTGCGGGTGCGGGCCCGCGGCGGCGAGCTGGTGCTCACCGACCCCGACCCGGTGGTGGCCCGGGTGCTGCGGGTGACCGGCCTGCACCGGGTGCTCCCGGTGCGCTGCACCGACCGCGCCCAGGACCTGCCCGGCCGCGCCCAGGATCCGTCCGGCCGCGCCCACGAGCTGATGGCCTGCGCGGCCTGAACGGCCGGCGGCCCGGGCGCACGCAGCCCGGGCGCACGCCGGGCCGCCGGCGCGGAAGCCGACGGCCCGATGTGAACGGCGTTGCGCTCAGCGCACGCCGAGCAGGTCCACCACGAAGACGAGCGTCTCGTTCGGCTTGATGACGCCGCCCGCGCCCCGGGCGCCGTAGCCCAGGTGCGGCGGGATGGTGAGCTTGCGCCGGCCGCCCACCTTCATGCCCACGACGCCCTGGTCCCAGCCGGCGATGACCTGGCCGCCGCCGAGCGGGAATTCGAACGTCTCACCCCGGTTCCACGAGGCGTCGAACTCGCGGCCGTTCGAGTGGGCCACGCCCACGTAGTGCACGCTCACCAGCTGGCCCGCGCGGGCCTCCGGGCCGTCGCCGACGGTGATGTCCTCGACGACCAGATCGGCGGGCGGCGCGCCCTCGATCGGGCCGATCTGGGGCTTGTCCATGAGCGGGTCTCCTCGGTGCTGACGGTGTGGTCACAGTCGATCCTGCCGGATCGTGACCGGCCGATACGCGCCGGTCCCCGCACACCGGCGTGGCGGGGACACGAAAGAGGCGGGCGTCGCCTGTCGGCGACGCCCGCCCCGGGGCGAGCTGGTCACTTCAGCCAGGGGAGACGCTGGACCAGGGGGAGCCTCGCCCAGGCCCGGCCGAGGCCGAGGGTGTTGCCGGCGCCCACCAGGGCCAGGCCGGCCAGCAGGCCCGCGTAGATGAGGTGGTCGTCCATGAAGGGGTTGTTCGCCGGGGGCAGCACGGCCGTCCACATCAGGACCAGGAGCAGACCGCCCGCGACGGCGGCGACCCGGATGCCGATGCCGAGCATCAGGGCGACACCGATGCCGAGCAGGCCGACCATGAACAGCCAGTCCGCCCAGGCCGCGCCGGCCAGGTTCTGGTAGATGCCCGCGAACGGTCCCTCGACGGCGTGTCCGAGGAAGCCCTTGGTGGGGCTGCCGCCGTTGATCCAGGCGTTCTTCGCCGGGGTCTCGTGGCCGAGGCCGAACATCTTGTCGAGGAAGGCCCAGAGGAACACCCAGCCCAGGGCGAGCCGCAGCCCGGCCCAGACGTACCGGGTGGCCTTCTGGCGGGTGGTCTCGGTGTGCGCCGCCGGAGCGATGGTGGCGGCGGGGGTCCGCTTGACGGCGGGGGTCCGCTCGATTGTCGCGGTCATGGTCTCCACGTCCCTTCCTGTGCCTCGCACCGCGCTTCCCGGTGGCACATTCATTCCACCGCCGCGCGGCGCCCGGGAGCAGGGCCGAGAGGTGCCCTCGTGACCGGGTCATTGGTCCCGTCCGTACCCGGTCCGGTCGGCCCCTCGCAGCCGGTCCGCCGCCCCTGACCAGGCCGTACGCCGGCGGCCTACCGTCGCAGGTGGAGACCCGGCACGAGGAGGTCGTGATGAGGACGTGGCAGGTTACCGACGTGATGACCAGGGACGTCGCCACGGTGACGGAGGAGACCCCGTACCGCGAGGTCGTCGACGTGCTGGTGCGGCAGCGGATCAGCGGTGTGCCGGTGGTGGACTCGTTCCGCCGGGTGCTCGGGGTGATCTCCGAGGCGGACCTGCTGCACAAGGTGGAGCGGTCCGGTCACCCGGACGAGCGGCGGGTCTTCGAGGGACGGCGCCGCCGTACCGCGCGGGAGAAGGCGGGCGCGCTCGTCGCCCGGGACCTGATGACCGCGCCCGCGGTCACCACCCACGAGCGGGCGTCGCTCGCGGCGACCGCCCGGCTGATGGACCACGAGGCCGTCAAGCGGCTCCCGGTGCTGGACGACCTGGGCCGGCTCGCCGGCATCGTCACCCGCGGTGACCTGCTGCGCGTGCACCTGCGTTCCGACGCGGAGATCCGCGAGGAGGTCGTGCACGAGGTGCTGCGGCGGGTGCTGTCGGTGCGCGACGGCCTGGTCACGGTCCAGGTCCGCGGCGGCGAGGTCACCATGGACGGGCGGCTGGACCGGCGCAGCGCCGTCGAGCTGGCCGGCCGTCTCGCCGCCCAGGTCGCGGGCGTGGTCGCGGTGCACAACGCGATCGGGTACGACGTGGACGACACCACGCTGATGGAGCTGGACCCGGTGCACGCCACCCCGGTCGCCTGAGCGTCGCCACCCGGGCCCCGCCGGTCAGGTGGGGCCCTCGGTGGCGAGCTGGGCGGCCAGCAGCGCGGGGGCCTCGGCCAGCGACGGCCCGTACCAGGTGAGGTGCCGGCCGGACACCAGCGCCGCCGGCACACCGGGGAACGCCTCCGGCCCGTCGTCGGCGGTGAACCGGTACGGCTCGTCGGGCAGCACCACCAGGTCCGGCGCCCGGGCGCGCAGCTCGTCCAGGCTCGGCCGGGGATAGCGTTCCGCGTCGTCGGCCCAGCCGTTGCGCACACCGAGCCGGGCCAGCACGTCCCCGGCGAACGTGTCCCGCCCCAGCACCACCCACGGCCGTCGCCACACCGGCACCACGGCGGTGCGGACGCGTCCCGGCGCGGGCAGTGCGGCCCAGGCACGGCGGGCCTCGCGCAGCCACTGCGGCTCGGCCGGCGCGCCGAGCGCGTCGACCAGCTCACCGAGCTGGTCGAGGGCCTCCGGCACGGTACGCGGGAAGGTGACCCGGACCGGCACCCCGGCCGCGCGCAGCGCCTCGGCGTCGGCCAGCCGGTTCTCCTCCTCGTTGAGCAGCACCAGGTCCGGCTCCAGGGCGAGCACCCGGTCCAGGTCCGGGTACTTCGTCCCGCCGACCCGGGCGACGTCCAGCCCGGCCGGGTGGGTGCACCAGTCGGTCGCGCCGACCAGCGCCTCCGGGCGGGTGGCCGCGACCGCCTCGGTCAGCGACGGCACCAGCGACACCACCCGCACCGCGTCTCCTCCCCTTGAGCCGGACCGCCGGTCAGCGGGCCGCCGCGGTCACGGCGTCGGCGGTCTCCGGCGGCAGGCCCGCCACCGGAAGGCCCTTGCGTACCGCCCAGTCGACTGCGGCGCGCAGGTCCGCGGTGGGCAGCGGCCGCCGGGTGGTCACCCCGACCGCCGCGTGCACTGTGTACGCCATGAACGGGTACGACCGGGCCAACGCGCCGATCGCGTCGTGCAGCCGGCGTACCACCTCCAGCGCGGCCGGTTCGTCGAGCCCCGGCAGGAGGAGCTGGAACTCGTTCTCGGTGACGCGCAGCGCGCGGTCGACCGGCCGCAGCACGGCGGTGATCGCGGTGAGCACGGCGTGTCCCTCGCGGGCGACGCCGCGGCGGCCGAAGCGTTCCGGCGAGCCGGGCGGCGCGTCCACCCGCAGGCCGACCAGCGCCACCGGCAGCGTGCCGGAGGCGGTCACCCCGTCCGCGCCGGACCACCGGGCCAGGCCGGGCTCGTCCAGCATCGTCTCGGCCGGCTCGACCGGCTGGTTGTTCCGGTCGCCGCGGCGGGCCAGCAGCCGCAGCGCCGCCTCGGCACGCGGTTCGCCGGGCCCGGCCGGGATGTCCCGCACCCGGGCGATCGCCTCGTCCAGCGCGGTACGCGCCGCGGCGGGCAGCCGCTCGGCGAGCTGTTCGCGCAGCCGGATCGCCTCGTGCAGCGCCTCGTCGCGGCGGAAGCCCCAGCGTCCCTCGAACAGCCGGCCGGACTCCAGCGTCGGCGCGGGCGCCACCTCGGCCCGGTCGTGCGCGACGAGTGTGGCGCCGAAACGCGGGCTCAGCGCCACCACCGTCCACTCCCGGGCAAGCGCCTCCGCCTCGTCCAGCGCCACGCCGTAGGTACCGTCCGGCAGGTCGGGCGGCGGTCCGCCGACCATCGCCACCACCGTCACGGCGGCGCGGCCGGCGATGCGCCGGTAGACCTCGCGCTCCCGGGCGAAGTACGGCAGCCGCTGGAACAGCGCGAGCACGACGAGAGGGCCGTCCTCGGCCTCGGCGAGCGCCGCGCGTTCGATGGCGTGGGAGACGGTGACGAGACTGCGTTTGGTGAACTGTTCCGGGGTCCGTCCGCTGGGCACGGGCAGAGCCTAGAGGGACGGGCGCGGTAGCGCACCGGTCGGCCGGACCGGTCGTGCCGCGCGGCCTACACTCGGGCGTCGACCGGACGAGGGGGATCGGGGCGAGATGACGAGCACAGGCAGCGTGACCGCCTCCTGGCTGCGGCCGATCCCGCCCGGCGCCGCGCCGTCCCTGGTCCGTGCCGGCCACCTCGGCCACACCGGGCGGCGGCTAGGCGACCTGGTGCAGGGCCGCCCGCCCGGGGTCACCGGCAGCCAGTGGAGCACCGCCGGGCGGGCGTCGCTCGACCTGGTGGTCTGCGCGGCCGACACCGGGCTGCCGCGTTTCGCGGTGCGGTTCACCGCGCCCGCCCCCGACGGATCGGCCGCGCGACGGTCCGAACGGCTGACCGACGCGGTCTGCGTCGCCGTCGGCCTGCCGCTGGTGCGCGTCGAGTCGCCGACGCTGGGCGGCGCGGAGCAGGTCCGCCGGTTCGTCGAGTACGTGCTGGACGCGCGGGCCTACGCCGACGGCACCGACCCGGACGGCGGTGACACGGTCGGCTTCCGGGACATCATCGGCCGGCTGCCGGACGGCCGGCGCGGACCGGTGAACGACCTGGGCGCGCTGGCCCGGGTCGAGGCGGTCGAGGCGTACGTGGCGGGCCGGATCGCCGACCCGATCGTGCGCGGCCTGCACGTGCGCTGGACCGACGGTCCGGCGGAGGGCTGGGCCTGGGCCGAGGTGCGGCCCGGCCGTTGCCTGCTGGAGCGGGTACGGCTGACCTCGCGCGGTTTCTCCTGCGGCGTCGACCCGGGGCGGCTCGCCGAGGACCTGGCGGCTGTGGCGCTGGGGGAGCGGTTGCGTGACCTCGACGGTGCCGCGCCGTCCCTGCTGGACCGCGACGAGCTTCTCCGGCGGGTACGCGCGCTGGCCGCCCGGCGGGACTCCTTCGACGGCGGGTTCGCCTTCGATCACCTCTGCGCCGACTGAGCCGTCCGTCCTCGCCGGCGAGGACGGCGACTTTTCGATTTTTTTCCGATCTCCGGTTGAACCTTCGCCGACGGCGCTCCGTACCTCATCGGGAATGGACGCAGATCTTCCCCGCCGCGCCCGGACGGCGCGGAGACGGTGCGGAAAGGGCATCGTCGGCCATTGACGCGCGACTGAGCGTCGCAGTGATCTCACACCCCGAATTCGTCGGTCCGCCGGGATCACCAGTCAACTACCGGATCGTGAAGGAGAGCAATTCGATGCGCAGGTCCACACGGGCGCGCCGGTCATCCGGTAACGCGCGGAGCAAGCGGATGCTGGCGGTTGTCGGCACGCTCGCGGTCTTCGGCGGCATCGTCGCCGTCACCCAGATCTCGTCCGCCCAGGACCGGCGGACGACCACCCGCGCCGCCTCGGCGTCCTGCGTGCCCGCGAGCCCCGGGGCGACCGCCCCGGACGGCCAGGGCAGCACCACCCGTACCTGGCAGAACGGCCGCTGGGTCCGCAACCACTGGGGCGACGGGCAGATGTCGCCGGCCGAGTGCCAGCAGACCAACGCGGGCGGCGCGGGCGCCGGCACCCCGACCGTGGCCTGCCCGGACGTCCGGGGCCGGCTGCCGCAGGTGCCCGGTCAGGCCCGCGCCGAGGTGGACCGCACCCTGGCGCTGCTGGAGTCGCAGATCGCCGACGCGAACCGGCGGCTCGCGGCGGAGGGCCGCAACGGCGGCGAGTTCATCAACAACGCGATCCTGCGTCCGCTCGCGGACAAGCGGACCGCGGCGCTCAACCGGATCGCCACCGCCATCGGCCGGGTCGCCCAGCGCCCGCAGGGCCTGGACCAGCTCGCCCAGTGCGCGGTGACCGACACCCCGCAGAACGGCGGCCAGAACGGCGGGAACAACAACGGCGGTCAGAACGGCGGCAACAACAACGGGGGCCAGAACGGCGGCAACAACAACGGCGGTCAGAACGGCGGGAACAACGGCGGCGGGAACAACAACGGCGGTGGCCAGAACAACGGTGGCGGCAACGGCCTGAACGTGCTCGCCAAGGACTGCTCCGGCAGCCAGCTCCAGGCGCACGACGGCTTTCAGAACGGCAACCGGTGCGTGAGCACCGCGTTCGGTGAGGTGGGCGCCGCGGCGAACAACCCGTCGCTGCTGATCACGCAGTTCCCGAACCAGGTGCGGCGCAACCAGCCGTTCACCCTCCGGGTCACCACCAAGAACCTGGTGCGGGACCGCTTCCTCGCCGCCGGCCAGGGCGGCTACTACCTGGAGAGCTCGCTGCTCAACGGCCAGGGCCTGGTGCGCGGCCACTTCCACACCGCCTGCCGCATGCTCGGCAGCACCCGGCAGCCTCCGAACCCGCAGGACGTGCCGGCCTTCTTCGTGGCCACCGAGGACGGGCGGGGCGGCAACCAGCCGGACGACGTGCTGATCCAGATTCCGGGCCTGGCGCAGTCGGGCGTGGCGCAGTGCGCGGTCTGGGCCGGTGACGGCTCGCACCGCATCCCGATGATGGAGCGGGCCAACCAGACTCCCGCCATCGACGTGGTGCGCATCCGGGTCAACTGAGCGGGCGAACGGCAGCGGCCGTCCGGGGGACTCCTCCGGGCGGCCGCTGCCGTTCCCGCGTACGGGCACGGTGAAAGGTGATCCCGGAAGAAATTTCGTGCCGGCGGTATCCGGCCGGATGAAAAGCGCTGACCGTAGAAAGCCGATCGGGGCCGCGCCGATTTCTCAGCGTGACCCCGGGATGCCCGACGGTGAACCGGTGGCGGTCAGCGGTTCTTGTACGCCTCGACCACCGACACCGGGATGCGCCCGCGCTCGGAAATCTCGAACCCGTTCTTGGCGGCCCATTCCCGGATGGCGCGGTTCTGCTCGCGGTCCATTCCCGAGGTGCTCGGCCGGGCGGTGCGGCGTGCGCCGCGGGCGACCTCGGTCGCTCCCCGGCCGATTCGCCTGCCAGCGCTGATGTACGGATCCAGCGCCTTGCGCAGGACGCCCGCGTTCTCGTCGGAGACGTCGATCGTGTACGCCACGCCGTCCAGGCTGAACTCGACGGTCCGATCGGCCTTTCCGCCGTCGAGGTCGTCGGTCAGAACGGTGATTACTTTCCTTGCCATCGCCATTACTCCCTGTGTCGGGCGGGGTGTGGCTAAGAGTTTGACCTACCGCGCGGTAATTCCGCAACAATAGCCGACTGTTTCCATTCGGCGGGTCGCGGTAAAGGGCGCCGCCATTGGGTGCGGAGCGCGGGAACGCGGCGCTTCGTAGTGGCGTGGGTCACAACCCGGAACAAGGGGCACGTTTTGTTACTTGAGCCAGACACGCTCAACCAACGTGATGGCAGGTGTTCGATGGCAACTCTTCCGGTACTCCCACTGACCGACGCCGTCCTGCTGCCCGGGATGGTCATCCCGGTGACCCTCGACCCGACCACCCAGGCCGCCGTCGACGCGGCCCGCGCCACCGGCGACAAGGAACTCCTGGCCGTACCCCGCCTCGACGGCGAGTACGGCTCCGTCGGCGTGGTAGCCACGATCGAGAAGGTGGGCCGGCTGCCCAGCGGCGAACCGGCGGCGGTCGTCCGCGGTCTCACCCGCGCCCGCATCGGCTCCGGCGTGCCCGGTCCCGGCGCCGCGCTCTGGGTCGAGGCGACCGAACTCGACGAACCCGCACCGGCGGGCCGCGCCCGCGAACTCGCCCGCGAGTACCGCGCGCTCATGACCTCGGTGCTGCAGCAGCGCGGCGCCTGGCAGGTGATCGACGCGATGGAGCGGATGACCGACCTGTCCGAGCTGGCCGACTCGGCCGGTTACGCGCCCTGGCTCAGCCTGACGCAGAAGACCGAATTGCTCGCCGCGCCGGACGTCACCGCCCGGCTGGAACTGCTCGTCGGCTGGGTGAAGGAACACCTCGCCGAGCAGGAGGTCACCGAGCAGATCAACAGCGACGTCCGCGAAGGGCTGGAGAAGTCCCAGCGCGAGTTCCTGCTCCGCCAGCAGCTCGCCGCGATCCGCAAGGAACTCGGCGAGGACGAGCCGGACGGCTCCGCCGACTACCGCTCCCGGGTGGAGTCCGCCGACCTGCCGGAGAAGGTCCGCGAGGCGGCGCTGCGCGAGGTCGGCAAGCTGGAGCGGGCCAGCGACGCCTCACCCGAGGCGGGCTGGATCCGTACCTGGCTGGACACCGTCCTGGAGATGCCGTGGAACACGCGTACCCAGGACAACATGGACCTGGCCGCGGCCCGGGCCGTGCTCGACGCCGACCACGCCGGCCTGGCCGACGTGAAGGACCGCATCCTGGAGTACCTCGCGGTGCGCAACCGGCGCGCGGAGCGCAACCTCGGCGTGGTCGGCGGACGCGGTTCCGGCGCGGTGCTGGCCCTGGCCGGTCCGCCCGGTGTCGGCAAGACCAGCCTCGGCGAGTCGGTCGCCCGGGCGCTGGGCCGCAACTTCGTCCGCGTCTCCCTCGGCGGTGTCCGGGACGAGGCGGAGATCCGCGGTCACCGGCGCACCTACGTGGGCGCGCTGCCCGGCCGGATCGTGCGGGCGCTGCGCGAGGCCGGCTCGATGAACCCGGTCGTGCTGCTCGACGAGGTCGACAAGCTGGCCGCCGGCTACTCCGGCGACCCGGCGGCGGCCCTGCTGGAGGTGCTCGACCCGGCGCAGAACCACACGTTCCGCGACCACTACCTGGAGGTCGACCTCGACCTGTCCGACGTGCTGTTCCTGGCCACCGCCAACGTGGTCGAGGCGATCCCCGGCCCGCTGCTGGACCGGATGGAGCTGGTCGCGCTGGACGGCTACACCGAGGACGAGAAGGTCGCCATCGCCCGGGACCACCTGCTGCCCCAGCAGCGGGAACGGGCCGGGCTGACCACCGACGAGGTGACAGTCGCCGACGAGGCGCTGGCGCTGATCGCTGGTGAGTACACCCGGGAGGCCGGCGTTCGGCAGCTCGAACGCGCTCTCGCCAAGATCTTGCGCAAGGTCGCGGTCGCGCTCGCCACGGACTCCGCGCCGGTGCACGTCGACGCCGGCAACCTGGCCCGCTACCTGGGCCGGCCCAAGTTCACCCCGGAGTCGGCCGAACGGACCGCAGTACCCGGCGTGGCGACCGGACTCGCGGTCACCGGCGCCGGTGGCGACGTGCTGTTCATCGAGGCCACCACGATGGAGGGTGAGCCGGGGCTGACGCTCACCGGCCAGCTCGGCGACGTGATGAAGGAGTCCGCGCACATCGCGTGGTCGTACCTGCGGTCGAACGGGCGGCGCTACGGGCTGGACCCGAACGCGCTGGCCGGGCGGCGGATCCACCTGCACGTCCCGGCGGGCGCGGTGCCCAAGGACGGCCCGAGCGCCGGCATCACCATGGTGACCGCGCTGGCCTCACTGGTGACCGGGCGGCCGGTGCGGCCCGAGTTCGGGATGACCGGCGAGGTGACGCTCTCCGGCCGGGTGCTGCCCATCGGCGGCGTGAAGCAGAAGCTGCTCGCCGCGCACCGGGCCGGCCTCACCGAGGTGATCATCCCGAAGCGCAACGAGCCGGACCTGGACGACCTGCCGGCCGAGGTGCGGGAGGCGCTGACCGTGCACACCCTGTCCGACGTGGCGGACGTGCTCGCACTGGCGCTGCGCCCGGTCGAGATCGGCACGGAGTCGCTGGACGGTCCGGCGCTCGCCGCGGCCTGACGACCGTCGCCCCGGCCACCGTACGCACGGTGGCCGGGGCGCCGTCGTGTCCGCCCGCTGTGGTCTCCACGCCGGCCGGCACGGAAGCCGGTCGCGCCGGGCTCAGCGGCGGTCGCGCCGCTCGTAGCCCCGGTCGCGGCGCTCACCGGGCCCGTCGCCGTCCCGGTCCCGTCGCACTGTGGCCTTGCGTCCCTTGAT
This sequence comes from Micromonospora sp. CNZ296, assembly GCF_007827635.1. Classification (NCBI taxonomy): domain Bacteria; kingdom Bacillati; phylum Actinomycetota; class Actinomycetes; order Micromonosporales; family Micromonosporaceae; genus Micromonospora; species Micromonospora sp. CNZ296. Next base: position 80,121 of record NZ_VISW01000018.1, on the reverse strand, counting down.
GGTGGTGCCGCGCAGCCCCGCGATGATCTCGTCGGCGACCCCCTGCGGCACCTCGACCAGCGAGAACCGGTCGGCGATCTCGATCGAGCCGATGTCCCGGCCACTGATCCGGGTCTCCCCGGTGATCGCGCCCACCAGGTCCTGCGGCCGTACCCCGGCCCGGCGGCCCAGACCGATGAAGACCTGGGTGGTGCCGCCGGTACGCGGGCGCGCCGGACCCCGGCGCTCACCCCGCCCGCCGGCCTCCGGGCGGCCCTCGCGCGGACCCCGGACCGGAACCTGCGGGATCTCCTCCTCGTCGTCCGAGCCCGGCGACGTCGCCTCGTGCGCCAGCTTCACCGCCGCCAGCGCCACCTCGACCAGGTCGAACTCGTCGGTGAGCGACTCCACGATCGCCCGGTACGGGTCAAGGTCGTCCTCCAGCAGGCTCTCCCGCAGCGCGCCCTGGGTCAGCTCCAGCCGCCGGGTACGCATGTCCGCGACAGTGGGGATCTTGTCGATGGCGATCCGCTGGCCGGTGACTCGCTCGATGGTCTTGAGCATCCGGTGCTCACGCGGCTCGGCGAGCGTGATCGCCACACCCTCCCGCCCGGCCCGGCCGACCCGCCCGATCCGGTGCACGTACGACTCCGGGGCGGACGGCACGTCGTAGTTGACCACGTGGGTGAGCTGCTCGACGTCCAGGCCACGGGCGGCCACGTCGGTGGCGACCAGCAGGTCCGCCGTACCGGCGCGCAGTCGGCCCATCACCCGGTCCCGCTGCTCCTGGCTCATCCCGCCGTGCAGCGCCTCGGCCCGGTAGCCCCGGCCGTTCATCGTCTCGGTGAGCCGGTCCACCTCCTCCCGGCTGCGGCAGAACACGATCGCCGCGGTGGGCGACTCCACGTCCAGCACCCGGCCCAGCGCGGCCGGCTTGTGCGCCCGGGCCACGATGTACGCGCTCTGCCGCACCCGGGGCGCCTCCCCGGCGACCGGCCGCTCCCGCTCGATCCGGATGCGGACCGGGTCGGTCAGGTGCTGCCGGGCCAGCCCGTCGATCCGGGCCGGCATGGTGGCCGAGAACAGCACCGTCTGCCGGCCGGCCGGGGCGTGCTCCAGGATCGCCTCGATGTCCTCGGCGAAGCCCATGTCGAGCATCTCGTCCGCCTCGTCCAGCACCACCGTGCTCAGCGCGCCCAACCGCAGCGTGCCCCGGGCGATGTGGTCCAGCGCCCGGCCGGGCGTCGCCACCACCACGTCCACCCCGTGGTCGAGCGCACGCAGCTGCCGGCCGATCGGCTGCCCGCCGTAGATCGGCAGCACCCGGGCGCCCAGGTCCTTGCCGTAGCGGTGGAACGCCTCGGAGACCTGCACGGCCAGCTCCCGCGTCGGCACCAGCACCAGCGACACCGGGTCGCCCTCGGCCCGCCCCACCGGCATCCGCTGCAACAGCGGCAGCGCGAACGCGGCGGTCTTGCCCGTACCGGTCGCCGCCTGGCCCAGCAGATCCTGCCCGGCCAGCAACGGGGGGATGGCCTCCCGCTGGATCGGCGTCGGTTCCTCGTAACCGAGCGCGGACAGCGCGCCCAGCAACTCGGTGCGCAGCCCGAGATCGGCGAAGGCGATGCCGTCCTCGGCGTCGGCGGGAAGGGCGGGGTCGGTCGGGGTCGGTGCGGCGTTCATGCGACAAGCTTTTCATCACCGCCGCGCGGCGGTCGCGGCGACCGGGTCAAACGTTCGCCGCGCCACCTGTGTGCCGTCCCCTCCGGGTGATCCGGCGTGGCCCCGTGCCCCCGCCGGATCACCGGGACAGGACGGCCAGCAGCGTGGTGAGGCCCACTCCGACGTCGAACACCGCGCACCACAGCGCGTACCCGCGCGGTACCACCGCGCCGGTGCGGTGGTACCAGCCGTCCCAGGCCGCGTGGACGAGCCAGCCCACCCCGACGAGCACCCCGGCGACGTCGGCGGACGCGATCATCGCCACGACCGCCAGGCCGCCCCACACGGCCGCCCCGGCGAGCTGCGCCGCCAGCGCGCGCCGGTCGCCCCACTGCCGCCGCCAGGTGCCGATCAGCAGGTAGCCGGCCGGCAGGACCAGCAGCGTCCACGGCGCGAAGACGCTGGGCGCGAACCACATGTCCACCGTCATGAGCAGCCCCAGCCCGGCGGGCCACCCGCGCGCCACGGCCGCGGCGACCGGGTGCCGGCGCGGCGGCGCGGCGGGCGTGTGCCGGTGCCGCAGCGCCACCAGCAGCATCGCCGGCACCATCAGCAGGTGACCGCCGAGCAGCAGCGTGTCGTCCCCGACCCACCCGGCCCACCAGGGCGGGAGCAGCAGCAGGAACGGCACGTACATGGCCGCCGACATCTCCGCGGTGGCGGCCCGGCCGTCCCCCCGGTACCACATCCACGCGGCCATGCCCGCCGCCATGTTCGTCGCCATCACCAGCGCGGCCACGTCCGGCCGCGCCAGCACCGCCGCACCTCCCAGCAGGTTCCCGCCCACCTGCCACAGCGGCCCGAGCAGCACCATCCCGGCCACCATCGCCACCACCATCCCGGCCAGGTGCCGGGTCCGCGCCCACCCGGCCCACCGCCGGGGTACGCCCACAGTCATCTCTGTCATGCCCCGACCCTGCCGCCGCCCGGCGCACCGGAGAAGGCGCGTCAGTCATCGGGAAACCGTGCGGATCGCACGGTCCGGCCGTGACGTTTCTCGGGGGTGGGCGGGGCGCCGCACGCCCTAGGATCGGCGGGCATGACAGTCGATTCCGCTGACCACCGGCTGCGCCGGGCCCGGCGGGTCACCCTGCTGTCGCTGGCCACGAACGTGTGGACGACGGTGCTGCTGCCCGTCGTCGGCCTGGCCCGCGAGCCCGACCCGGTACGCGTCGCGCTGGGCGCCGTCGGGCTGCTCGGATTCGCGGTCGCCCAGATCGCGGTGCTGCACGCCGCGGTCACGCCGTGGCTGCCCGTACCGGCCCGTCGTCGCCGGCACGCCGCGCTGATCGCGGCGGCGCTGCTCAGCCTGCCGCTGCTCGGCCCGGTCGCGGCCGGGACCTGGCCCACCTGGGCGTGGCTGGGCGCGTCCCTGGTCGGCATGACGCCGCTGCTGTTCCGGCCCGTCGTCGCGGTGGTGGCGGCGGCCGGCGTCCTCGCGGTGTCGGCCGTCGTCACCTGGTCGACGGGCGGGCCGGTGACCACGGCGCTGCTGGTCACCGGCGTGGTGGGCGCCGGGATCGCCGCGCTCACCTGGGTCCAGGTCTGGTTCTGGGACCTGCTCGTCGAGGCCCGGCAGGGGCAGGCCGCCCAGGCGCGGCTCGCCGCCGCCGAGGAACGGCTGCGCTTCGCCCGGGACGTCCACGATCTGCTCGGCCACGACCTGACGGTGATCGCGCTCAAGGCCGAGCTGGCGGAGCGGCTGGCGCCGCGCGACGCCGGCCGGGCCGCCCGGGAGGCGGCCGAGGCCCGGCGGCTGGCCGGCTCGGCGCTGAACCGGGTCCGGGCGGCGGTGCACGGCTACCGCGCCGTCGACCTGGCCGAGCAGGCCGCGGCGGTGGGGGAGGTGCTGCGCTCCAGCGGGGTACGCACGACAGTGGTCCCGCCCGCCGGTGAGGTGCCCGCGGCGGTCGCCGCCGACCTGGCCGCCGTGCTGCGTGAGGCCGGGACGAACGTGCTGCGGCACAGCCGGGCCGGCTGGTGCCGGATCGAGATCATCCAGGGGGACGGCGTGGTGACGCTGACCGTACGCAACGACGGTGTCCGCGACGACGCCGGACCGGACCGGCTCAGCGGCGGCCTGCGCGGCCTGGCCGACCGGCTCGCCCCGGCCGGCGGACGGGTCCGGGCCGATGCCGCCGACGGCGTGTTCAGCCTGGTGGCGACGGTGCCGGTGACGCCGTGATCCGGGTACTGCTGGCCGACGACGAGGAGCTGATCCGGCTCGCCCTGGCCGCGCTGCTCGACCTGGAACCGGACATCGAGGTGGTCGCGCACGCCCGCGACGGGCGCAGCGCCCTGGACGCGGCGCTGGCCCACCGCCCCGACGTCGCCGTGCTCGACCTGGAGATGCCGCCGCCCGGAGGCGTCGAGGTCGCCGCCGAGCTGACCCGGGCGCTACCCGGCTGCGCGCCGGTGATCCTCACCGGACACGGCCGGCCCGCCCAGCTCCGGCCGGCGCTCACCGCCGGGGTACGCGGGTTCCTCGCCAAGGGCGCCCCCGGCGGCGCGCTGGCCGACGTGATCCGCCGGGTGCACTCCGGGGCGCGTTACGTCGATCCCGCGCTCGCGGCCGACGCGCTCACCCTGCCGGAGTGCCCGCTGACGCCGCGCGAGCTGGAGACGCTGCGGCTGGCCGAGCTGGGCACCCCGGTCGCGGTGATCGCCCGGCGGACCCATCTGGCCGCCGGAACGGTCCGCAACCATCTCAGCGCCTGCGTGCAGAAGCTCGGCGCCGCCGACCGGGCGGAGGCGGTACGGCGGGCGCGCGAGGCCGGCTGGCTCTGACGTACGGGGCGTCGCGGGCGGCTGACGCCGACTAGCCTGATCACGTGCGGACGGTCGAACTGCTCTGCTCTCCCGAACTGGAAGCGGCGGTTCGCGCCGCCTGGGACCGGCTCGCCGCCGCCGGGCTGCCCAGCCTGGCCCGCAACACGCACCCGACGAACCGGCCGCACCTGACGCTCGCCTCGGTCGAGGAGTTCCCGCCCGGCGTCGAGCAGCGCCTGGCCGACCTCTGTGACGCGGCGCTGCCGCTGCCGGTGCGGCTGGGCCGGGTGGCGGTGCTCGACGGCAGCGCGCCACTGGTGTGGCTGGTCCGCCCGACCCCGCAGCTCGTCGCGCTGCACGGCGCGGTCTGGGACGTGCTCGCCGAGGCGTCCGGCGGGCACTCGTGGCACCAGCCCGGCCGGTGGGTGCCGCACCTGAGCCTGGCGCTGCGGTTCGGCGCGGCGGACCGGCGCCGGGCCCGGGCGGTCGCCGGGGCACATCCGCCGGCCGGGGCGTTCGTGGCGGCGCGCAGCTACGACGGCGACACCCGCACCGTCAGCGAGCTGACCACCGCCTGCCCTCGTTCCGGCGGCTGAGCGGGGCCGCCCCCCGGGGAGGGGGCGGCCCCGGACGTCAGCGGTGGAAGCGCAGGTAGTCGAACTCGGCGGTCACCGCTGGTGTGGCCCCGCCGTGCGCCACCAGCCCGATCCGCGGTGTCGTGTCCGCCGGGAACGTCCACACCGCGCCCCACGTCCAGTGCTTGCCGTCGCGGCTGGACCCGGCCCGGAACTCGTGCTCGCCGTTGACCGGGTCGACCCGGTGGGCCAGCCGCAGCCAGGTGGTGGTGCCGGGGGTGCCGACGATGCTGCCGCCGTACACCGGCTGACCGGCGAACGGCAGCTCGTAGCCGTACTCGACCTGACGGGTGTTCCAGATGGCCACCTGGGTCAGCCTGGCGAACCGGTCGTCGTCGACGTACGCGACCAGGCCCGCCTGCTGGTAGTTGCGCACGCTGTCCTCGCCCAGGTCGAGCGTCACCTTGGTCTCGGCGACGTAGTTCCCGGCCGGGGCGTCGCGCAGCAGCACCCCGGCGGTGTTGCCGGTGCCGGACAGGTCGGCGTCCTGCACCGGCCAGCGCAGCGCGCCGCCGGACACGGTGGCGGCCGGGTCCTGGCGTACCCACCGCCACGCCGGGTCGAGCCCGCCGGTGAACTCGTCGGAGTAGCCGCGCAGCACCGGTCCGACCCGGGGGTCGGGGACGGTGTGCTGCGCCGGACGGTACAGCCGGACGGCGCTGACGTTGTCGAACTCGGCCGGGCCGCCATCGGCGCGCACTGACAGCTCACCGGCGCCGGGGCGGGGCAGCCGCAGCGACACCTGGGAGACCGGGTCGCCGAGGCGGGACGGGCTGAGCGTGGCGACGAGCTGCCGCCCGCGTACCTCGATGGCGAGATTGTGCCGGTCGCCCAGGTCGAGGCCGGCGGGCAGCACGGTGGTCGCGCCGCCCGCGCTCAGCCGGCCGCGCCCGACGCGGACGTCCACGCCACCCAGCCGCAGCCCGGCGGTGGCCGCGCCGGTCAGCCGCAGGTCGGTCTCCGCGCGCAGGTCACCGCCGATCCGGGTACGCGAGGTGAGCGTGCCGCTGCCGGTCAGCACCCCGTCGGCGGCCTGCCAGTGGCCGTGCCCGGCCCGCCAGCCGCGCAGGTCCGCGGTGGCGAAGCGGGCGTCGACCGGGCCGGTGGTGACGGGCGCGGGCCGGGCGGTGTCGGAGGGGCCGGCGCCCGCGTTCACAGTGGGCCATCCGTCGATCCAGTCGAGCCGGTCGAGCAGCATGGGCCGCTCGTTGACGCCGAACGGCTCGTCCAGGTACGGGTCGGCGCGGTCGATCGCGTGGTAGGCGATCCAGTCCTGCCCGGACAGGTCGGTGAGCACCGCGTTGTGCCCGGTGCCGATCCAGCGGTTGCCGTTCTGCGTGAGCACCGGCGTGCCGCCGGCCCGGGAGACGTCGAGGCGCTGCCCGTCGCGGTCGGTGAACGGGCCGCGCGGGTCACGGGAACGGCCGACCTGGACGGAGTAGCCGGTGGCCGGCCCGGCGCAGCAGTTCGCGGTGGACGCGAACAGGTAGTACCAGCCGTCGCGGCGCAGCACGTACGCGCCCTCGAACTTGTTGTCGATCGCGACGGGCGTGGGCGTGCCGACCGCGCGCAGCCCGTCCGTGGACAGCTCGGTGACCGAGATGCCGCCGTAGTAGCTGCCGTAGTAGAGCCAGTGGCGGCCGTCGGCGCCGGTGAGCTGGCTGGGGTCGATCGTCCACAGGTAACCGCCGCCGGCGCCCGGTCGCGGCGCGACCACGGGCGTGTCGCCGAACGTCCACGGCCCGGCCGGGCTCGGCGCGGTGGCCACGCCGACCGCGGTGTCGAACGTGTCGTCGGAGACGTCTGTGTCGGTGACCGTCACGTACATCACCCACCGGCCGGCCACCCGCCGCACGTCCGGCGCCCAGAACGCGGCTCCGGTAGCGGCGTAGGCGGGCCGCTGGTCCGGGGCGAACGCGTCGCCGGCGTAGGTCCAGTCGACCAGGTCGGCGGAGCGGGCGATCGGCACGCGATGCGTGCGGCCCTCGCCCTCGCGCAGCGGGTCGGAGGTGCCGAAGGCGTACCAGAGTCCGTCGTCGCCGCGCACCACGACCGGGTCGGCGAAGGTGTCGGCGAACCCGGCGGAGACCGGGTTGCGGTAGCGGTCGGGCCCGGCGGCGGACGCGGGGGCCGCGCCGGCGAGCAGAAGCGTGAGTACGGCGGCGAGCGCGCCACCGCGGCGGAGGTGTCCCATCGGGCCTGCCCTCGGGGATAGACGGAGGTGCGGTGCCACCGTTTCTACAACGTTGGAGAGAGCGCTGTAAAGAACCCCCTGACCGTTCGGCGCGGCCCGAACCGTGCCCGTGTCAGCATGGGCCGATGACCACCGGTGCCGACGGCCGCGGACTCGCCGGGTTCGCCGCGCTGCTCGCCGACCCCACCCGGGCCGGCTTCTGCCTGGCCCTGCTCGACGGCCGCGCCTGGACCGCCGGAGAGCTGGCCCGCGCCGCCGGGGTCGCCGCGTCCACCGCGAGTGACCACCTCACCCGGCTGGTCGCCGGTGGCCTGCTCGTCGAGCAGCGGCAGGGCCGCCACCGGTACGTCCGCCTCGCCGACCCGGGCGTCGCCCAGCTCGTCGAGGACCTGGCCGCGCGGGCGCCCGCACCGGCGACCCCGCCCCGCACGTTGCGCGCCGCGTCGGCCGGCGCCGCCCTGGCGTACGCCCGCACCTGCTACGACCACCTGGCCGGGCGGCTCGGCGTGCTGCTGCACGACGCCCTGCTCGACCGAGGCGTCCTCGACCGCACCGGCGGCCTCGCGCTGACCGGGGCCGGCATGACCTGGCTGGACCGTCTCGGCGTGCCGGTCGAACCGCTGCGCGCCACCCGGCGACCCCTGGTCCGCGACTGCCTGGACTGGACCGAACGGCGCCCGCACCTGGCCGGCGCGGTCGGGGCGGCGCTGTGCGGGCGCTTCCTCGACCTCGGCTGGACCGCGCGCGGCACCGGCCGGGCGGTACGGCTCACCGCCACCGGGCGGGACGCGCTGGCCGAGACGCTCGCCGTCGACCCGGCGCTGCTGGCCCCGCCCGCCTCCCGCGACACCGGCCCGGCGCGCGCCTGACCCGCCCGTGCCCCGCGGCACCCGTCCCGCCCGCGCCGGGCCGCCGGATGTGCCCGGCCGGATCGTTCGGTTCGGACCGAACTGTCGGCGCCCTACGGTCGGACGATGGATTCACCGACGATCACGGCTGCTCCGGGCACACCGCCCTGCGGGCCGCCGACCTCGGACGACGGCGGCTGGGTGGTCACCCGGTACGCGGACGTCGTCTCCGTCCTGACTGATCCCCGCTGCGTGGTGCCGCCCGCCGAGCAGGCGCCGGAGGGCGGCCTGGCATGGCTGCGCGCCTCGGTGAGCCGGTTCAGTCCGCCGGACCGGCATGCCGCGCGGCGAGCCGTCGGGGTGGCGGCGCTCGACGCCCTCGACCCGCGGGAACTGCGTGTGGCCGTGGAACGGCTCACCGGGCGGATCCTCGACCGCGCCGCGACCGGGGACAACGGCGGTGACCGGGTGGACGTGACCGGTGACCTGGCTCGGCGCGTACCCCTCGTGGTGCTGGCGGAGCGGCTCGGCCTGGCCGACCCGGCGGCGGCCGTCGCGGAGGTGACGGCGGTGGCCGCCGCCTACCACCCGGGCGCCGAACCGGCGGCGGTGCGGCGGGCGGACCGGGCGGTGGCGGCGCTGCTGGCCATGTCGCCGCCCGCTCCGGCCGAGGTGACAGCGAACCGGCTCGGGCTGCTGGTGCAGGCCGCCGACGCCACCGCCGGGCTGATCGTGGCCGCCGTCCGGCACGGGCTCGCCGCGCCGGACGGGCTCGGGACCGACGCGCTGCTCGCCGAGGTGCTGCGCCTCGACCCGCCGGTACGGGTCACCCGCCGGGTCGCCGCCGACCCGCTGAGCCTGGGCGGCCAACCGGTGCGCGCGGGGGAGCGGCTGCTGCTGCGGTTCGACGCCGCCAACCGCGACCCGGCGGCCTTCCCGGAGCCGGACCGCTTCCGCGCCGGCCGGGCGAACGCCGCGCTGACGTTCGGCGCCGGTCCCCGCGGCTGCCCCGGGCAGCGGCACGCGCTCGCCCTGGCCGCTGGCGTGGTCGGCGTGCTGCGCCGCCGCTGCCGTCCCGCCCGCCCGACTCCTGACGTTCCGACGACCCGACTCGAGGTGATCCTGCGATGACCGACCGGTACCGCGCATTCCGTGACCTGCACCGGCGCGGCGAACCGCTACTCCTGCCGAACGCCTGGGACCACGCCTCCGCCGCGGCGCTCGCCGCCCGGGGACATCAGGCGATCGGCACGACGAGCCTGGGCGTGGCGGCGGCGGCCGGGCGGCCGGACGCGGTCCGCGCCACCCGCGCCGAGACGCTGGAGCTGGCGTACCGGCTGCGGAACCTGCCGGCGCTGCTGACTGTGGACGTCGAGGACGGCTTCCACGACGACCCGGCGGAGGTGGCGCGCTTCGTCGGCGAGCTGGCCGCGCTCGGCGTGGTCGGCGTGAACGTGGAGGACGGCCGCCGGGACGGGCGCCTGGCCCCGGCGGAGCACGTCGCCGCCGTGATCGCGGCGGTCCGCGCCGCCGTACCGCAGATCTTCGTCAACGCCCGCACCGACGCCTGGTGGCTGGGCGTGGCGTCGCCGCTGGACGAGGCGCGGCGGCGGGCGGCGCTGTTCCGGGCCGCCGGGGCCGACTGCCTGTTCGTGCCGGGCGCGCCCGACGAACTGGTCGGTGTGCTCGCCGCCGAGGCGGGGTTGCCGCTCAACGTGCTGTACCGGCCGGGCGGCCCGGACCTGGCCGCCCTCGGACGGCTCGGCGTGGCCCGGGTCAGCACCGGCTCACTGCTGTTCCGGGCGGCCCTCGGAACGGCGCTGCGCCTGACCGACGCGATCGGCGCCGGGCGCGACGCGGGCCTGCCGGCACCGCCCACGTACGAGGAGGTGCAGGCGCTGGTGCCACCGTCCGCCACCTGATCGGGCGCATCGGGGGAGATGGGGCGATTGCCGCCCTCTCGGCTCATTACGGTGTGTGCAGGCCCAATCACGCCGTGTCCTGACCGAGAGGGGACGGAGACCATGCGAGTGCCCAGCCGCAGCCCCGGTCGCCAGCCCGGTCCCGCCGTCACGTCCACCGCTCCCGCCCGGCGGGTGCCCGCCGGTGGCCGGCGCGCCGGCACCGAGCCGGACCTGTCCGCGTACCGGGCGGCGGTGGCGGAACTCCTGGTCGAGGTGGGCGCGCTCGCCGACGCGCCGTCCACCACCGCCCGCCAGGTGCTGCTCGACCAGCGGCTGCGCGAACCGGCCATCGCCGCCGTCCTCGACGCCACGCCGCAGGGCCTGATCGGCGCCCGGGAGACGCTGCTGCTGGAGATGGCCCGCTACCAGCCCAACGCGCGCAGCTCGGCGCAGGACCTCACCGCGCTGGTCCGCATCTACCTGCTCTCCCGCGTCGATGTGCTCTGGTGGCGGGACAGCCCGACGTTCCTCACCGACGACCAGGTCCGCACCAGCACCGAACTGGTCGACCTGGAGTGGCTGCGCCGCCGCGGCCTGATCGAGTTCCGCTACCAGGAACAGCCCGCCACAGTGGTGGGACGCGGGCTGCGGGCGGTGCGGCGACGGGTGCGCCCGGACGCCACCCCGCGTACCGCCGGGCTGCTGTTCCGCCGGGCCCGCCGCGAGATGATCGCGTTCCTCAACGACCTGGCCCGGGAGTTCACGGCCGTCGCGCCGGACGGCACGCCGCCGCTCTGGGTGACCAGCCTGGCCCGCAGCGCCGAGCACCAGTACCGGCTGCGCCGCCTCGGGTACGCCGCGATGGTGCCCAGCGGGCACTGCCTCGGCTGGGCCGCCGACGTCGAACTGGAGTGGTACGACCGCTTCGGCGCCCGCCCGGCGCTCGCCGGGCTGCTGCTGGCCCGCCAGGACGCCGGCGAGGTGAACGTGGTCGACGAGGGACAGGCCTGGCACGTGTGTCTCGCCCCGGCCGCCCGTCGCCGGTACCGGCGGGCGTACGAGTCCGAGATGGGGGTGTGACCCGGTGTGCGGCATCGCGCTGAGCATCGGCCCCGAGGCGGATCCGGCCACCTTCCGGCGGATGCTCGCCGCGCTCGCGCCGCGCGGTGAGGTCACCGAGACCCGGCAGGAGAACGGCCTGCTCGCCGGCGTACGGCGGCTGAGGATCGTGGACCGGGAACGGTCCGTCCAGCCGTGGATGTCGCCGGACGAGCGGCACCTGCTCTGCTTCAACGGCGAGATCTTCAACCACCACGAGCTGCGCGCCGAGCTGACCCGGCTGGGCCACCGGTTCATCACCGCGGGCGACACCGAGGTGGTGCTCACCGCGTTCCGCCAGTGGGGCGAGAACGCGGTCCGCCGGCTGCGCGGCGAGTACGCGTTCGTGATCGTTGAGCGCGACACCGGCCGGACGTACCTGGCCCGCGACCCGCTCGGCGTCAAGCCGCTCTACTGGTCCCGCCTGCCCGGCTGCCTGCACCTCGCCTCCGAGGTCAAGGCGCTGGTCGGACACGGCGCGCCGATCGGCGAGGTGGCGCCCGGGCACCACGGCTGGGTCGAGCCCGGCCGCCCGGTCCGGGTCGGTCCGCACGTCGACCTGCTCACCCTCGGCGACGGCCTGCCGGTGATCGACGACCCGGACGAGGCGGCCCTGCTGGTCCGCGTCGCGCTCACCGACGCCATGCGCGCCCGGCTGGACACCGACCTCACCGTCGGCGTGGTGCTCTCCGGCGGTCTGGACAGCTCACTGGCGCTGCTGCACGCCCGGGAACTGCACCCGGACTGCGTGGCGGTCACCATCGGCGTGCCGGAGAGCCCGGACGTCGCGTACGCCCGGCGGCTCGCCGCCGACCTCGGCGTACCGCACGAGGTGATCGAGCTACGGCCCCGCGACATCCGGCTCGCCGACGTGCGCGAGGCGATCCGGGTCTCCGAGCTGACTGAGTACGGCGACATCATCAACGCGGTCGTCTCGGTGCCGATCTTCCGGCGGCTGCGCGAGCTGGGCGTCCGGGTGGTGCTCACCGGCGACGGCTCGGACGAGCTGTTCGGCGGGTACCCGATGTACCACCGGGTCGGCCCGGAGCGGTCCCGTCGCCTGTTCCTCCACAAGATCCGCAACCTGTGCCGGACCGAGCTGCAACGGGTGGACCGGGCCAGCATGGCGCACGGCGTGGAGGCCCGGGTGCCGTTCCTCGACCTCAGCGTCGTCGAGCTGGCCATGCGGCTGCCGCTGGACGTCAAACTGCGCGACGGGCAGGAGAAGTGGATCGTCCGGCGGGCCTTCGCGGACGTGCTGCCCTCCTACGTCCGGCAGCGGCCGAAGAACCCGATGTCGTACTCGTCCGGGCTGCACGAGCGGGCCCGCCTCTACAAGCCGCTGTTCGCCCGGCTGCACCGCTCCTTCGGCTACGACCTTCTGGAACCGGTCCGCCGGGACTTCGACAGCGTGCTCACCCGCTGCGGCAACGACCTCGACCGGGCCATCGCCGAGGGCATCGCCCGGCCCGACTACACGGTGCTGGAACACGCTCGGGACCTGGTCGGCGCGGCCCGCTGGAACGCCGCCCCGATGGTCCGCCGGCTGGTCAACCCGCGCCGCACCCGAGGCGACGAGGCGCCCCTGCCCGGGTGAGCCCGGTCAGCGTCGCAGGTCCACGTCGGCGGCCACGCCGGAGACCGGGTCGACGCAGTGCACAGTCGGGCCCGGACGCAACCGGGCGTCCGAGGCGTACCGCCGGGCCAGCTCCCGCCCGGCGGCGGCGTCGCCGCGGTCGGCTGCCACCAGCAGCGCGGCGACCTCGTCGACGAGCGTGAGGTCGGCACCGGTCAGATCCTCGGTCATCGCACCGAACCCGTCCCAGAGCAGCACTTCGTCCTTGTGCCGGTGGGCCAGCTCCAGCAGCACGTAGTCGTGGACGAGCCAGTCGCCCCGGATCGGTAGCGACGGGTCCACGCCGTAGGTGCCGGGGTCGATCCGGCCCGCCCGGTACGCCAGCCACACCCGGGCCGCCGAGTCGAAGTGCCCCGCCTCCGGGTCGATGTCGTAGCCGTCGAACGGCCGGTCGACGGCCGGGTCCAGTTCCGGGTCGGACCAGACCCAGCGTTCGCCGTCCCACCACTCCGCGAGCACGTGGTCGTGGTGCCAGTCCGGGGAGAAGTAGCTCACGAACCCGATCCGGCTGCGGGCCGGGATCCCGTGCTGGCGCAGCGCCGCGACGGTGAGCAGCGTGTGGTCCCGGCAGCAGCCGGCGACCCGCTCGACGGCCGGGCGTTCGGCGGTCAGCGGCAGCGGGAACCGGGACTGGTCGGTGTCGAGGATGCGGTCCAGCCAGCGCAGGTTCACCTCGGCCCGGCGGACGTCCGGCAGCTCCACGCCACCGGCGCGGTAGTGGACGATCACGTTGCGGGCGGTCGCCGCGACGGTGGGCAGGTCGGCGGGAACGGCGTCGAGCAGCGCCGCGTGGTGGCGGGGATCGCTGTACGGGGAGTGGGTCCGGTAGTCGTCGACGTCCATCCGGTCATTGTCGGCGCCGGATGCGGCCCGCGGGTGCCCGCTCGGTGCGCATTTTCGCGGTACCCGAACGCCAGGTCCGATCACCGCCAGCGCCGCGGTCCGGGCCGCGCCAGGCTGGGACCGTGACGACCACCCGTACCGCGTTTCTGATCCGCCCACTGCCCGCCGGGACGCTCGCCGAGCTGCGTCGCACCGGCCGCGACGCCACCGGGCAGCCGCCCGAGCACCGGCGCGCCACCGGCGGCGAGCCGCTGCGCTGCTGCCTGCGCGACGCCCGGCCGGACGAGGAGCTGCTGTTGTTCGGGTACGCCCCGCCGCTGCCGCCGGGCCCGTACCGGGAGGTGGGGCCGGTGTTCGCACACGCCGCCGGCTGCGCCGGCCCGGACGACGTGACGGCGTACCCGTCGCAGTGGCGCGGACGGGAGCAGGTGCTGCGCGCGTACGACAGCCGGGGCCGCATCGTGGGCGGACGGCGACACGACGGCGGCGACCCGGAGGCGGTGATCGCGGAGCTGTTCGCCGACCCGGCGGTGGACCAGCTGCACAGCCGCAACGTGGTGTACGGCTGCTGGATGTTCGCGATCGTGCGGAGTTGACCGAGTCCCGGATGGACATCGGCGGACGCCTCTTCTAGCGTCGCAGTCATGCGGAGGACCCTCATCGCCGGCGGGCTCGCGCTGCTCCTGCTCGCCACGGCCTGCGGGGAGAGCCGCCGGTCCGGCCCGCCGGCCGCGGCCGGCTCACCGACCGCGTCCCGGCAGGACCCGGCGCAGGTCGAGCGGACCCTGGCCAGCCTCCGCAAGATCGACGACCTGCCGATGTACGAGATGACGTACGACGGCGACTACGACCCGACCGCCGGGCTGGCCGGGTCCACGCCGCCGAGCCCGTTCGGCTGCTCGCTGTTCGCCGCGCTGGCCGACCGGGACCGGCCGCTGTTCGCCCGCAACTTCGACTGGGAGCCCAACCCCGCGCTGGTGCTGCGCACCGACCCGCCGGACGGGTACGCCTCGATCTCCCTCGTCGACATCTCCTACCTGGGCGTGTCCGCCGACCCGACCGGGGACCGGCGGCTGCTGGACGCGCCGCTGCTGCCGTTCGACGGCATGAACGAGCGGGGTCTCGCGGTCGGGCTGGCCGCCGACGACGGGGCCCGCGCCGAGCCGGTGCCCGGCCTGCCGAAGGTCGGCTCGGTGCGCATCCTGCGCCTGGTGCTCGACTCGGCCGCCACTGTGGACGAGGCGGTCGCCGTGTTCCGGCGTTACAACCTCGACTTCGACGGCGGGCCGCCGCTGCACTACCTGCTGGCCGACGCGACGGGCGCGTCCGCTGTGGTGGAGTTCGTCGACGGGAAGCTCACCGTGGACCGGCGGCAGGGCCCGTGGCAGGCGCTGACGAACGTGCCCACCGTCGGCGTGCCGGACCGGGAACTGCGCCAGGACCACAGGTACGGGGTGCTGGCGAAGGAACTCGACCGTAACGGCGGGGTGGTGGACGCGGCCGGTGCGCTGCGGCTGCTGAACGCGGTACGCCAGTCGCACACCCGCTGGTCGGTGACGTACGGGCTGCGCAGTGGCGAGGTGCGGGTGGTCACAGCGGGCGGCGGCACCCGCGACTACCGGCTGCCGATGAGCGACTGACCACGGCTGCGGCGCCGCGCCCCCTCAGACGATCGGCTGTCGATACCTGGCGGCGAGCGTGGGCAGGTCCGGCTCGCCGAACCGCTCGACGAGTGCCGCGAACCGGTCGACCTTGTCCGGGCCGAAGCGCCGCACGGCGACCGCGTAGGAGGCGGCGGAGACGAACGCCGGTGGCGTGGTCTTGCTGTGGAACTTGTCGGCGTACATCACGAGGTGTTCCTCGGCGGTGACGGCCGTGTAGTCGGCGGCCGGGATCGGCAGGCCCTGCCGGCGCACGTCCGCCCGGGTGATGCCGACGCCGGTGTGACGGGAGCAGAACCGGGCGATCACCTCGGGCAGCCCTGCCTCCCGTGCCAGCGCGTGGCCCAGCACGCCGTGCCGTACGTAGTTCCGCTCGTCGAGCCGCCCGGCCTCGTCGTAGAGGCGGTAGACCCCGATGTCGTGGAGCAGGCTGCCGGCCCGCACGAGGGCGGCGTCCGCGTCCGCACCGCTGCTGTCGAGCAGTTGTCCGGCGATGTCGCACACGATCCGGCAGTGCGTCCAGACGAGGTGCAACGCCTCCCGGGACGGCGCGAGCCGTTCGTGCAGAGCCCGGATCCGGGCGTCGCTCGGCACCGCCGTCCGGTCGTCGATCGTCACCGGCATGTGTCCGTTTCCCTCCCGGGACAGCACCGGGCCCGGCGCCCCCGTGAGGGGAACGCCGGGCCCGGCCACGGTCAGCGGGTCACCAGCTCAGGTAACCGGCCTGCGTCTGCACGTTCAGCTCGGGCACCAGCAGGAACTGCGCCAGCCAGGTGCGCGGGTCACGCAGCTCCAGCACGTCCAGTCCCTTCTGGATGTCGCTGGAGTAGATGTGGCCGTTGTACCAGTAGGCCGACCAGGACCCGCCGGTACGCAGCTGCGAGGCGTCCAGCGGCCCGCGCTCCCAGTAGGCGATCTCCTTGGGCTTGCGCGAGTCGGTGAAGTCCCACACCGAGATGCCGCCCTGGTACCACGCCTGGACCATGATGTCGCGGCCGGGCACCGGGATCAGCGAGCCGTTGTGGGCCACGCAGTTCTCCGTGTCCGCGTTGACGCGGGGGATCTTGTAGTAGCTGCGGAACTCCAGCTTGCGGGCGTCACCGCGGCCGGTGATGTCGTAGATGGCGTCCGCGCCGCGGTTCGGGCCGACCACCTCGTTGCAGGTGGCCGCGCCACCGCCGCCCAGCTCGTCGGTGAAGACGACCTTGGTGCCGGCGTTGTTGAACGTGGCCGAGTGCCAGAACGCGAAGTTCTCCGCGTCGGTGACCCGCTCGATCACCCGGGGCGCCTCGCGGTTCTTGATGTCCAGCAGGACGCCGTCACCCATGCAGGCGCCCGCGGCCAGGTCCTTCGACGGGTACGCGGTGATGTCGTGGCAGCCGGTGGTGGCCGACGACTGGCCCGGGATGCCCGGGTAGCCGCCGTCCGGGAAGAGGTTCGGCGTGGCGACCACGGAGGCCGTGGTGGGGTTCTTCACCGGCACCTTGACGATGGAGATGGAGTCGTGCGGCGGCTGGCAGTCCGGGAACTCGGCCCGCGGGCTGTACGAGGAGACGTACAGGTAGACGTTCCGCTTGTCCTTGCCGGGCACCAGCGTGTGGGTGTGCGAGCCGCACGCCGTCTCCACCGACTTGATGTAGCGCGGGTTGCGCTTGTCCCGGATGTCGAAGATCTTGATGCCCTCCCAGGACTCCTTCACCGACGCCGGCTGGCTGGTGCTGGCGCAGGAGTCGTCGCTGCGGGAGGAGTCGGTCGACAGGAACAGCAGGTTGCCGTGGACCGAGATGTCGTTCTGTGAGCCGGGGCAGAGCACCTGGGACACGATCGCCGGGCGGCTCGGGCGGGAGACGTCGTAGACGACGAACCCGTCGTAGTTGCCGACGAACGCGTACCGCCCCTGGAAGGCGATGTCGGTGCCGAGGGCGGCCGTGGTGTCGAACGGCGCCTGCTTCGGCAGGTTCGCCACCTGGCGCAGGTTGGGGCTGCTGGAGATCTCGTCGACACCGGGGACGGCGTTGTCCACGGTGGCCGGCGCGGCCTGGGCGCGGGGGATCTCCTGGGCGCTGCTCGGCGGCGCGGTGACGACGCCGGCGAGCAGCAGGCCGGCGGCGGCCAGGCTGACGATCCGGATACGAGACGTGCGGATGTTGATCATCGGCAACACCCTTCGAAAGGGGGTCATGATTCGCCACACCTTACCTATTGGAGACGGCCATCAATGTGACCTGGGTCACACTGGGGAACTTTCGTCTATGGATAGGATCGCTGTCACCTTGACCGGAGGAGGCGTCGTATGACCAGCCGGCAGGCGCGCGTGTGGGTGGGCGTCACAGCACTGGTGACCCTCGTCGTGGTCGGGGCGCTCGCGCTGACCGGGCGCGAGGACGCCCGTACCCCGGAGGCTGCCGGAACCGCCGCGGCGGCCGCGCCGAGCGCGAGCGCCGCCGCGTCGGCGCCGCCGGTGGTGGTCCCGGGACGCCCGGGGGAGCCCGCCGCGACCCGCCCCGCCGAGCAGGTCCGGGGCGCCACCACGCCGCGGTGGAACAGCCTCGACGTCTGGTACGTCCGGATGATGATCCCGCACCACGAGCAGGCCCTGGAGATGGCATCGCTCGCGCCCGAGCGCGCCGCCGACGCGCGGATCCGTGCCGTGGCCGAGCGGATCCGCGCCGCACAGGGCCCGGAGGTCGGCCTGCTGCGCGCCTGGCTCAGCACCCGCGACCTGCCCGCCGACGTGCCCGGGCACGACCACGGCAGCATGCGCGGGATGCAGTCCGCCGAGGCGATGCGGCGGCTCGCCGACGCCCGCGGCGCGGCGTTCGACAGGCTGTTCGTGCAGATGATGTCCGACCACCACCGGGGCGCGATCGTCATGTCCACCGACCTGCTGAAGGTCGGCGTCGACCAGCCGATGCAGGAGTTCGCCACCTCGGTGGCGGTCGAGCAGTCCGCCGAGATCACCCGTATGCAGGCCCTCCTGACCCCCTGACCTGGAGCGAACGGGGGAGGGCACAAGGGCGGGCCTAGGCTGGGGGATCGTGAACCGCCTGATCCTCGGTCCTCCGCTGCGGGGTGTCGCGTTCGACGCGGCCGTCTGCGGGCTCGTCGTGTTCTTCGCGCTGTCCGGGTACCTCGCCGGGCAGACCGGGCGCTCGGCGCGGACTGAGCACCGCCGCCCGGACACGGACGAGCCGGCTCCGCCGTGGGCGGGGCCGGCTCGTGGGTGCGTGGGTCAGGGCTGCGTGGCCGGCTGTCCGCCGGTGTCACCGCCGCCGGTGCCGGTGCCCGGGTCGGCGGTGGTCGGGTCCGGCGCGGGCGGCGTGGTGGGTGCCGTCGTCGTGGGCGCGCTGGACGGCGTGCTGCTCGGCTCGGCCGACGGGGCCGGCTCGTCCGTCACGCTCGGCTGCGCCGACGGGGTCGGGGAGGAACTCGGCGTCACCGAGGGTGTGGCCGACGGCCGGCCGCCCGGACCGACCGGGCGGTAGGTGTACTCGTCGTCCGCCGACGGCTCGTCGGCGACCGGCTCCGCGGCCGGATCGCTCGGCGCCACCGCGGGCGCCGTCTTGTCGATCTTCGTGGCCGGTTCGGCCGTGTCGTTCGCGGCGGCCACGAGCGCGCCCAGCGCGCCCATCGCCACCAGCACCGCGCCCAGCGCACCGACGAGCGTGCCGCGCCGGCCCCGCCGCCGCGACGTCGCCACCGCGGCACCCGGGCGGACCGCCGGCTGGTCGTCCCGCGACCGCGCCTGGCCCGCCGCACCGCGCAGCGCCACCGTCGCGGTCGGCGAGTCGGTACGCGCGGCCCGCGCCGCGTCGGCCATCGCCGCCGCGCTCGGGTAGCGGTCGGCCGGATCCTTGGCCAGCGCCCGCGACACCAGCTCCCGCACCGACGCCGGGATCTCCGCCGGCAGCTCCGGCGGCTCGTCGTCGAGATGGCGTACGGCCACCTGGAGCGGGTTGTCGCCGGTGAACGGCGGGCTGCCGGTGAGGCAGCAGTACGCGACGGCGCCGAGCGCGTACACGTCGGTGGCGCCCGAGACGGGCCGCCCGGCGGCCTGCTCCGGCGCCATGTAGAGGGCGGTGCCGGGCACCGCGTTCGTGCTGGTGATGCTCGTGACGTTGGTCGAGCGGGCCACCCCGAAGTCGACCAGGACCACGGTGCCGTCGTCCTGCACGAGCAGGTTGCTCGGCTTCACGTCCCGGTGGACGATGCCCCGGCCGTGCGCCGCGTGCAGGGCCTGCGCCACTTGGGCCACGATCGACATGGTCTCGGCGACCTCGAGGCACCCGGCGGTCTCGATCCGCCGCGACAGCGGCTCACCGGCGACGAACTCCATCACCAGGTAGTCGGCCCGGCCGCCGCTGGGCAGGTCGTCCTCACCGCAGTCGAAGACCTGCACCACGCCGGGGTGGCGCAGGGAGGCCATGATCCGGGCCTCGGAACGGAACCGGGCGATGAAGTCGGGGTCGGACACCAGGGCGGGAAGCAGGACCTTCACCGCGACCGGGCGACCGAGGACAAGGTCTGTGGCACGCCAGACGTCGCCCATGCCGCCGGTGGCGACACGGTCATCAAGGCGGTACCGACCGCTGAGTACGACGTCTGAGGACAGCACCCCCATACCGTACCCACAGCAGGCCTGAAGTATTTCCCGCGATATCGGCGGCCGGTCCGGCCGGCCGTTCGGCCGGGTGTCCGGCACCCGGGACGCCGATCGGCTGATCGTGATCGACCCGGTACGATCGGCCAGAAAGCGACGCGCCCCCGCGCTCCCGGCCCGCCGTACCGGCGGGGGTCCGATCCGGGGAGCGTCACGCCCGCCGTCGGTGTTACCCCGACACGCCGGTGGCGCAGGTAGACATTTCTCTCTGTTTCTCCGCCGTGCGGAGGCTTGCCGACGCATCCCGCCCGCCCCGGCGTCGGCCCGACTCCCGGCCGCCCCCGGACGCCGGTACGGTATGTCCCGCCGACGCCCGTGCTGCGCGCGGCAGTTTCCACGGCGCACCGCACCCTCGTGCGGGTGCCCGATCAGCTCACCGGGGGGCCGAGTGCGGATGGCGGTGTGGTCACTGGCACCCGTTGACGCCCGGCTCCGGGCCGTCATCCGGGTGGGGCGGCGCGCGTGACGGCCGAACTGAACGAGGCGGTCGCCGGGGCGCAGGCGGGCGACGAGGAGGCGTTCCGGTTCCTCTACCGCAGCCTGCAGCCCGCGCTGCTGCGTTACCTGACCGCGCTCGTCGGCGCGGACGCCGAGGACGTGGCCTCGGAGGCGTGGCTCCAGATCTCGCGCGACCTGCCGTCGTTCACCGGTGGCGAGTTCCGCGCCTGGGTGGTCACGATCGCCCGCAACCGGGCCATGGACCACCTGCGCCGGCAGCGGCGGCGTCCCTCCGTGCCGGTGCCCGTGCAGGCGCTCAACGACCTGGCCGCCGACGTCGACACCGCCGACCGGGCCGGTGAGGCCATCGCCACCGAGAGCGCGCTGGCGCTGATCCGTACGCTGCCACCGGCCGAGGCCGAGGCGGTGATGCTGCGGGCCGTCATCGGCCTGGACGCGGAGACCGCCGGGCGGGTGCTGGGCCGGCGGGCCGGCGCGGTCCGTACCGCCGCGCACCGGGGCCTGCGCCGGCTGGCCGCGATGCTGGAGCGCTCGGCGGCGCAGGCCGCGCCGGACGACACCCGGGACGCCGTCGCGTCGCGTCCCCGTACCGACCGCCAGGTGCCGCACGCGCCCGAGGCCGAGCCGGCGGAGGGCTGACGTGAGGGGAGACGACGGCATGCACGCTCGCCGGTCCGGCGGGCCCGCCGACCGGGCGGAGTCCGACCGCGTGCTCGACGCCGCGCGCGCCGGCACGTCGCCGGAGGCCGACGCCGACCCGCTGACCCGGCTGCTGTCCGCCGCCGCCGGACCGGCGGCCCCCGGCGAGGTAGCCGGGGAGGAGCGGGCGCTCGCCGCCTTCCGGGCGGCCCGCGCGGCGCGGGGAACGCAGCCGGCGGCCGGATCGGTGCCCGCACCGGTGGCCGCACCGCGCGCGCGGCGGCGCCTGCGCATCGCCGCCGCGTTGTCCGGGCTCGCCGCCACCGCTGTCGCCGGGGTGGCGTTCGCCGCGGTGCGCCTGGACCGCGAGCCGGAGCCGGTGGCCCCGCCCGCGACGACGGCCGGGCCCAGCAGCGCCGGACCGAGCGGCACCGGCCCGACCGGCACCGGCCCGGCCGTCACCGGGCCGTCGCGGCCGGCGCCGAGCACCCCAGCCGGTGACGCGTCCGGTGCGGCGTCGCCACCGGCTCCGTCGCCGACGCCGGCGCCGTCCGGAACGCCGAGCGCCGCGGCCGGGAAATCCGCACCCCCGCCCGGCGGGCCGCAGACGGCCGGCCACTGCCGTGCCTACCTGGCCAAGTCGGAGCGGCAGCGGGAGAAGGCGCTCACCAAGCCGGGCTACGCCGAACTGGTGGCTGCCGCCGGCGGCCCCGAGCAGGTGGAGAGCTACTGCCGGAACCTGCTGGGCGTGCCGGCGGACGACCCGGCCGACGCGCCGGAGCCGGCGCCCCCGGGCCCGGCAGCGGACGGCTGAGCCGCCGCGGCGCAATCAGATTCCGGACAAAATTTCATCTCCCCGGGCAAGCGGATCTCGTCTGCTAGACAGAGGATGGTGGGGCGGCGTCCCGTGCCGTCCCGGCCGGGCGCGTCGCCACGACGTCGTCGCCCATCGCCGAGGAGGAGCCGTCCCATGGTGATGTCGCCGGATCTGGACCGGGCAGTCGTCCTGGGGGACGAGGAGGCGGCCCGGGGCCACCTCGCCCGGATCTGCTTCAAGACCGGGCCACCCGCACTCGTCGGCGTCGAACTGGAATGGACCGTGCACGACGCCGCGGACCCGGCCCGGCCGGTCGACCGCGAGCGACTACGCGAGGCGCTGGGGCGGCACAGCCCCGTGACCCTCGACCCCACCAGCCCGGCCGACGAGCTCCGGCGCGGCGGCGCCGTGACCGTGGAGCCCGGCGGGCAGGTGGAGATCTCCGCGACACCGCGATCGTCGGTCGCCGCGCTCATCCTGGCCACCGAGGCCGACGTCGCCGAGCTGCGGGCCCGGCTGGACGCCGCCGGCCTGGTGCTCGGCCGCAGCGGCATCGACCCCTGGCGCCTTCCCCGGCCTGTCGTGGAGACCCCGCGCTACCAGGCCATGCGGTGCGCCTTCGACCGGCGCGGCCCGGCGGGACGGGCGATGATGTACAGCACCGCCGGCCTCCAGGTCTGCCTGGACGCGGGCGAACCGGAGCACGTGGCGCAGCGGTGGGCCGCCGCGCACGCCGTCGGCCCGCCGCTGCTCGCCGCCTTCGCCACCGCCGACCGGCACGCCGGCCGCCGCACCGGCTGGGCCTCCGCCCGGATGGCCACCTGGCTGGCCATCGATCCGGCCCGGACCCGTCCGGTCTGGTCGCCCGAGCGTGCCGACGAGGACCCGGTGGCGGCCTGGACCGGGTACGCGCTGGCCGCGCCGCTGCTCTGCGTACGCGGCGACGGCCCGGACTGGACCGCGCCGCCCGGTGTCACGTTCGCCGACTGGCTGGCCGGGGCGCTGCCCCGCCCACCGACCACCGACGACCTGGAATACCACCTCAGCACGCTGTTCCCGCCGGTACGCCCGCGCGGCTACCTGGAGCTGCGCTACCTGGACACCCAGCCCGGCCCGGAGTGGACCGTGCCGCTGGCGGTGCTGGCGGCGCTCTTCGCCGACCCGGCCACCACCCGGGACGCGCTGGCGGCGGCCGGCCCGGTCGCCGACCGGTGGCGCGCGGCGGCCCGGTGCGGGCTGGCCGAGCGTCCGCTGGCCACCGCCGCGGCGGCGCTGTTCGACCTGGCCCTGACGGCCCTGCCCCGGCTCGACCTGCCGGCCGGCATCCACGACGAGACCCAGCGAGCGATCCGGCGGCACCGCGCCGCCGCGGAGAGGGGACACCGGTGACCACCACCGAGCGACTACGCGACCGGATCGCCGCGGAACTGGAGCGGACCCGGGCCCGTACCGCGCTGCTGACCGACGCGGTGGACGACGACGACCTGGTCCGGCAGCACTCCACGCTGATGTCGCCGCTGGTCTGGGACCTGGCGCACGTCGGCAACCAGGAGGAGCTGTGGCTGGTCCGCGACGTCGGCGGCCGCGACCCGGTGCGCCACGACATCGACGACCTCTACGACGCGTTCAAGCAGCCCCGCAAGGACCGGCCGGCGCTGCCGCTGCTGCCCCCGGCCGAGGCCCGCGCGTACGTTCGTACGGTACGGGACAAGGTGTTCGACCTGCTCGACGGCATCCGCTTCACCGAGCGTCCCCTCGTCGCCGACGGGTTCGCGTTCGGCATGATCGTGCAGCACGAGCAGCAGCACGACGAGACCATGCTCGCCACCCACCAGCTGCGCGCCGGCGCCCCGGTGCTGGACGCGCCGCCCCCGCCGGAGCCCCGGGCCCGGGTCGGCGGGGAGGTGCGGGTGCCGGCCGGGCCGTTCACCATGGGCACCTCCACCGACCCGTGGGCGCTGGACAACGAGCGCCCGGCGCACACCGTCGACCTGCCCGCGTACGTCATCGACGCCGCGCCGGTGACGAACGGGCAGTACCGGGCGTTCATCGCCGACGGCGGGTACGACGAGCCGCGCTGGTGGAGCGAGGCCGGCTGGCGGCACCGGATCGAGGCGGACCTGAGCGCGCCGATGCACTGGCGGCGCGACGGGGACGGCTGGGCGTACCGCCGGTTCGGCCGCTGGTCGCCGGTACGCGACGACGAGCCGGTGGTGCACGTCTGCTGGTACGAGGCACAGGCGTACGCGGCGTGGGCCGGCAAGCGGCTGCCGACGGAGGCGGAGTGGGAGAAGGCGGCCCGCTGGGATCCGGCGACCGGCCGGTCCCGCCGCTACCCGTGGGGCGACGAGGACCCGACCACCGAGCACGCCAACCTGGGCCAGCGGCACCTGTGGCCGGCGCCGGTGGGCGCGTACCCGGCGGGCGCCTCGCCGCTGGGGGTGCACCAGCTCGTCGGCGACGTGTGGGAGTGGACCTCCTCGCCGTTCCGGGGCCACCCGGGCTTCACCGCGTTCCCGTACCGGGAGTACTCGGAGGTCTTCTTCGGCGACGACCACCGGGTGCTGCGCGGCGGCTCGTTCGGCACCGACCGGTCCGCCTGCCGGGGCACGTTCCGCAACTGGGACTACCCGATCCGGCGGCAGATCTTCAGCGGTTTCCGCTGCGCCCGTGACGCCGGACCCGAGGAGTGAGCCGGCCCGATGTGCCGTCACCTCGCGTACCTCGGTCCACCCGTGCTCCTGAGCAGCCTGCTGTCCGACCCGCCGTACGGGCTGCTGCGCCAGTCGTGGGCGCCGCGTGACATGCGTGGCGGCGGCACGATAAACGCCGACGGTTTCGGCGTCGCCTGGTACCCCGACGACGGCGACCCGGTCCGCTACCGGCGGGCCCAGCCGATGTGGAGCGACACCACGCTGCCGGAGCTGGCCGCCGTGACGCGGGTGCGGGCGGTGCTGGCCGCGGTCCGATCCGCCACCGTCGGCATGCCGCTGCACGAGACCGCCGCGGCGCCCTTCGCCGAGGGGCGGTGGCTGTTCAGCCACAACGGCGTGGTGAAGGGCTGGCCGGACAGCCTGATCCCGCTCGCCGCCGGCCTGCCCGTGCGCGACCTGATCACACTCGACGTGCCGACCGACTCGGCGCTGCTGTGGGCGCTGGTCCGGCACCGGCTGCGGGCCGGCGCGCCACCGGACGAGGCGGTGGCGGACACCGTCGCGGCGGTCGCCGCCGCCGCTCCCGGCTCGCGGCTGAACCTGCTGCTCACCGACGGTACGACTGTGGTGGCGAGCACGGCCGGGCACGCGCTGTCGGTGCGCCGCGGCCCGGACTCGGTGCTGCTGGCGTCCGAACCGTTCGACGACGACCCGGCCTGGCGGGCCGTGCCGGACGGCCGGCTCGTGGTGGCGACCACGGGCGGGCTCGACCTGCGGGAGACGACCGCCGTCCGACGATCCGTACCCACCGCAAGAGAGGACACTCGATGAGCGCGGAGCCGCTGGAGATCCACCTGGAGCAGCAGGACCTCGACCGTGGGTTGCGGGAGGACGTGCGGGTCGGGCTGGCCGCGACGCCGAAGTGGCTGCCGCCGAAGTGGTTCTACGACGCCCGGGGCAGCGAGCTGTTCGAGGAGATCACCCGCCTGCCGGAGTACTACCCGACCCGTGCCGAGCGGGCGGTGCTGGCCGCGCACGCCGACGACGTCGCCACCATGACCGGGGCGAAGACGCTGATCGAGCTGGGTTCGGGTTCGTCGGAGAAGACCCGGCTGCTGCTCGACGCGTTCACCCGCCACGGCGACCTGGGCACGTTCGTGCCGCTGGACGTCTCGGTGAGCGCGTTGCGGTCGTCCACCGAGCAGATCGCCGCCGCGTACCCGGGGCTGCGGGTGCGGGGGATCGTCGGTGACTTCACCCGTCACCTGGACCGGCTGCCCACCGGCGGCCGTCGTCTGGTGGCGTTCCTCGGCGGCACGATCGGCAACCTGCTGCCGGTGGAGCGGGCCGAGTTCCTCACCGCGATGCGCGCGGCGCTGGAGACCGGCGACTGGCTGCTGGTCGGCACCGACCTGGTCAAGGACCCGGGCGTGATCGTGCCCGCGTACGACGACGCGGCGGGCGTGACCGCCGAGTTCAACCGCAACGTGCTCCGGGTGATCAACCGTGAGCTGGGCGCGGACTTCGACGTCGACGCGTTCCGGCACGTGGCGGTCTGGGATCCCGACCGGGAGTGGATCGAGATGCGGTTGCGCGCCGAGCACCCGGCCCGGGTGCGGGTCCTGGACACCGACGTGGTGTTCGCCGCCGGCGAGGAGCTGCGGACCGAGGTGTCGGCCAAGTTCCGGCCGGAGGGGATCGCAGCCGAGCTGACCGCCGCCGGGTTCGACCGGCGGGCGTTCTGGACCGACCCGGACGGGCTGTTCGGGGTGAGCCTGGCCCGGGCCGACTGAGGGCCGCCGTGGCCCCGCCCACACCCGGTGACCGGGGCGGCCGGTGATCGGCTAGGCTGGCGGCGCGAAGGGGAGTAGCCCCCAATGTCGTGGTCGACACACTGGTGCGTTCCGCATCCGGCCACGCGGCCCCGGTCTCCGGGGCGGGCGAGACCTTCGACTCAGGCTGTCGCAGCCGGGTCGAGGGCGCCCCCGTTCCTCCTCCCGGCTTGATCGGGAAGGTTCACATGGAGGGTTTCCTCGTCGCGCTGGTGGTCAGCTTCGGCGTCATCTTCGTCGCCGAGCTGGGCGACAAGTCCCAGCTCATGGCACTGACGTTCGCCACGCGGTTCAAGCCGGTGCCGGTGCTCATCGGCATCACGATCGCCACCGCCGTCGTCCACCTGGCCTCGGTGGCCATCGGGTACGGCCTGAACGCCGCACTGCCCACCGACTGGATCTCGCTCATCGCCGGTCTGGCGTTCCTCGGCTTCGGCGCCTGGACGCTGCGCGGCGACAGGCTGACCGAGGAGGAGAAGCGCAAGGCCGAGCGCGGCGGCCGGTCCGCCGTCATCGCCGTCGGTGTGGCGTTCTTCCTGGCCGAGCTGGGCGACAAGACCATGCTCGCCACCATCACGCTGGCCACCAAGTACGGCTGGTTCGGCACCTGGCTCGGGTCGACGCTCGGCATGGTCGCAGCGGACGCGCTGGCGATCCTGGTGGGCCGGATGCTCGGCCGGCACCTGCCGGAGCGGACCATCCGCTACGGCGCGGCGGTGCTGTTCGCCATCTGCGGCCTCTGGCTGATCTTCGAGGCGGTCTCCGAGCTGACCTGAGCGGAACCGACGTGAGTGGTGCGGCGGCGCCCGATGATCGGAGAGCGCCTCGGTGGGTAAGTAGCCCGGGTGAGCGCCGTGGCGGTGACCGCCCGGCGGAGGACGAATCGGCACGACCGGGAGGTTCCGCCCATGAGCAGGCACGACGAGCCCAACGAGTACGGCTTCGCCGGGGGCGCCACCGCGCCGGAGCCGCCGCCGGGCGGGCGCGAGGACGAGCAGGACCGCGCCGAGCAGGTGGCCGTGCCCGGTGACGACCTCACCGCCCCGGCCGCCGAGGCGCTCGAGGAACCGGAGCGCAAGCGCGAGCCGCGCCCGGCCGAGCGCCGGCGCTGAGGCGTACCGCGCCGACCCGTGCGGCGGGCGTGACCGGCTGGTCACGCCCGCCGCGCCGGTTCAGGCCGGGCCCTCCTGGTAGACGTCCGGGACGCCGTCGCCGTCGGCGTCCCGGCTCTCCCGTTCGCTGATCCGCCGGTAGACCCGGTTGCGGCGGACCAGCACCACCGAGGCCAGCAGCGCGGAGGTGAGCGAGCCGAGCAGTACCGCCACCTTGACGCCGTCCTCCTCCGGGCTGCCGGCGCCGAACGCCAGCTCGCCGATGAGCAGCGACACGGTGAACCCGATTCCGGCCAGCAGCGCCAGCCCGGCCAGGTCGGCCCAGGTGATCTCCTCGTCCAGTTCGGCCCTGGTGAACCGGGCGAGCAGGTACGTCGAGCCGAACACGCCGATCACCTTGCCGAGCACCAGCCCGGCGGCCACCGCGAGCACCACGGGGCTGGTGAGCACGCCGCCCAGGTCCACCCCGACCAGCGTCACCCCGGCGGCGAAGAAGGCGAAGACCGGTACGGCCAGGCCCGCGGAGACCGGCCGCCAGCGGTGCTCCAGCCGCTCGGCGAGACCGGGTGCGCCGTCGCGTCCGCGCAGCACCGGCACGGTGAAGCCGAGCAGCACGCCCGCCACCGTGGCGTGCACACCGGAGGCGTGCACCAGCGCCCAGGCGGTCACCGCGAGCGGGATCAGCGCCCACCACCAGGTCCGCCGCCGCTGCACGAGCAGCCCGAACGCGGCGATCGGCAGCAGCGCGGCGAGCAGCGGCAGCGGGTGGAACCCGTCGGTGTAGAAGACCGCGATGATGGTGATCGCGAAGAGGTCGTCGACCACGGCGAGGGTCAGCAGGAAGGCGCGCAGCCCCTGCGGCAGGTGGGAGCTGATGACGGCGAGCACGGCGAGCGCGAAGGCGATGTCGGTGGCGGTGGGGATGGCCCATCCGCGCAGGCCGGTACCGCCGGCGCTGAGCGTCACCGCGAGGTAGACCAGCGCGGGCGCGATCATGCCGCCGAGCGCGGCGACCACCGGCAACGCGGCCCGGCGGGGGTCGCGCAGGTCACCGGCGACGAACTCGCGCTTGAGTTCCAGGCCGACCACGAAGAAGAAGATCGCCAGCAGCCCGTCGGCGGCCCAGGTGCGCAGGTCGAGGTCGAGGTGCAGGCCGGCGCCGCCGGGCCAGGGCACCCAGTGGCTCAGTCCGGCGTACGCGGCGCGCCACGGCGAGTTGGCCCAGATCAGGGCGAGCACCGCGCCGAGCAGCAGCAGGCCGCCGCCGACGGTCTCGGTGCGCAGCACGTCGGCCAGGAAGCGGGCCTCCGGCCAGGAGCGGCGGGACAGCAGGCGGGAGCGGTGCGGGGTGTGCTGGGGCATGCGGCGTCCGTTCGGAAGCTGGGGTCGGCGGAACCATCGCCGACCAGGCTTCCCGGCACACCTGGACCAACCCTAACGGGCGCCGCCACCGGCGGCGAGCCGAGTCGGCCGATGGGACGCCCGTCTCACCACCTGGGTGGGGCGTCCCGTCGGCCGGCGGGTCAGCGCTGTCCGGGCAGGGCCGGCAGGGACGCCCCGACCGGGTCGCAGAACGCGGCCATCCGCTTGATCAGCTCGTCCGGGTCGGCGTACGGGTCGAGCCCGCGCACCTCGTCCGGGTCCAGTTCGGGCACGGGGACGTGGGAGATGAGTGGGTGCAGCGGCCGGCTGTCCACCTCGTCGGCGCCGAACAGGTGCTCGTGCAGCTTCTCGCCCGGTCGCAGGCCGGTGAAGACGATCTCCGTCGGGCGGTCCGCCTCGGCGGCCAGCCGGCGCGCCACGTCGGCGATCCGGACCGGCTCGCCCATGTCGAGCACCAGCGCCTCGCCGCCCCGGCCGATCGTCGCGGCCTGGAGCACCAGGTGCACCGCCTCCTGCACGGTCATGAAGTAGCGGGTCACATCGGGGTGGGTGACGGTGATCGGCACCCCGGCCCGGATCTGCGCCTGGAACGCGGTGAGCACCGAGCCGCGGCTGCTGAGCACGTTGCCGAACCGGACGCTCAGGTATCGACCGTTGAGCCGCTGCGCGTGGTAGGCGGTGAGCCGTTCGGTGATCCGCTTGGAGTAGCCGAGGACGCTCGCCGGGTTGGCCGCCTTGTCGGTGGAGATGTTCACGAACTCGGCGACGTCCCGGCACGCCTCCAGCACGTTCAGCGTACCCAGGATGTTGGTCTTGATCGCCTCGCCGGGATGGCGCTGGAGCAGCGTGAGGTGCTTGAGCGCCGCGGCGTGGAACACCACGTCGGGCTGCCGGTCGGCGATCACCCGGGCGATGCCCTCGGCGTCGCGGATGTCGGCGAGGATCAGCTCCGGCCCGTCCAGCAGCGCGCGCCCGTGCAGGGACATCTGCAAGGCGTGCAGCGCGGACTCGTCCCGGTCGAGCATCATCAGCTCGTCCGGCTCGCAGCGGGCGATCTGCCGGCACAGTTCCGAGCCGATCGAGCCGCCGGCGCCGGTGACGAGCACCCGGCGCCCGGCCAGCCCGCCGCGCTCCACGCTCAGCTCGGCCACCCGGTGCGCGCGGCCCAGCAGGTCGGTGAGCTGGAGGTCGCGTACGTCGGTGGCGGCCACCGGGCGGTCGAGGACCTCGCGTACCGGCGGCAGGACCTTGAACGCCGCGCCGGCCTCCAGCGTGCGGGTCCGGACGTCGCGCAGCAGCTGCGGATCCGAGCCGCTCATCGAGAAGATGACTGTGCTCGCCCGGGTGGCACGGACGGCGGCGGCGATCTGTTCCCGGCCGCCGAGCACGCGCAGCCGCTCCAGCCGCAGTCCGCGGCTGTCGGGCGCGTCGTCGAGCAGGCCCACCGGCCGGTAGCTGCTGTCCGGGTCGTGCAGCAGCACCCGGACGAGCCGCTCGCTCGCCGCGTCCACCCCGTAGATCAGGCAGCGCTCGGCGTGTCGTGCGGCGGGCGGCCGGCGGTCGGCGTGGGCCCGCCAGACTCCCCGGGCGGTCGCCATCACCACGAGTGCGACCGAGCCGCCGATCAGCGGCGTGCTGGCCGGCACCGGGTGCTGCGTCCACGGCAGCAGGGCGACGAAACCGACGGCCGCGACGAGCGCGACGGTGGTGGCCAGGCCCTGCGCGTCGCCGGCGCTGCCGATCGGATACCGGCCGTAGAGCCGGGACCGCAGCAGCGTGAGCACGGCGTACAGCGCGGCGCAGGCCAGCGCCATGCCGAGCGTACGGGCGCTGGCGGCGGCGGTGAGGTCGAATTCGTACCGCGTCCAGGCGGCGCCGAGAAAACCTCCGCACCACGCGGCCGTGTCCAGCGTTAACAGGGAAAGGGTGGCGGCGCGGTGGGTGATCCGGCCGGCGGGTCGAACGGCTGTGATCGCGTCACGATCCATGGGCTGCCCTCTACGTCCTATCCGTATTGAAAGGATTAGACCGTCTGTGCCTGTTCGGTCGTTTACTGTCGTCCAGTCACGTAACGTCGTGAATAGGCGATTCGATCCTGGCACGGCGACTGGTGTTTTTAGGGGGCTTTCGTGCAGTTTCATCGGCAGACCGGCGTGTCGCGAGGGGGAGCGTGATGGACGTTCTCGGCTACCTGCGCCTGGTCCGACGCCACTGGTGGATCGTGCTGGTGACGGTGATGCTCGGTCTGGGCACCGCCGCGCTGGTGACGGTCCGGACGGCGCCTCGGTACGAGGCCTCGGTGACGTTCTTCGTCACCACGCCCAGCCAGGGGGTCACCGACGCCTACCAGGGCAGCCTCTTCCTCCAGCAGCGGGTGAAGTCCTACGGTGACCTGCTCACCAGCGACCGGCTGGCGCAGAGCGTGGTCGCCGACGCGCCGCTCGGCCTCACCGCCGACCAGGTGCGCAGCCGGATCCACACCACCGCCACGGCCGGCACGGTCCTGCTCCAGGCGACGATCACCGACACCGACCAGACCCGGGCGTTGAAGACCACCGAGACGCTCGCGACGAAGTTCACCGATCTGGTCCGCAAGGTCGAGACGCCGCCGGACGGCAAGGCCCCGCCGATCAAGATCGAGGTGGTCAGCGGTCCCCGCGTCACCTCCAACCCGGTCTCGCCGCAGCCCACCCGCAACCTGGTCCTGGGCGGTCTGCTCGGCCTGCTGCTCGGCGTCGGCCTCGCAGTGCTGCGCGGGGTGGCCGACGTCCGGATGCGCGACGGCGCCGGGCTGCAACGGGTGACCGGCAGTCCGCTGCTCGGCGAGATCCCGTACGAGACCGGCGCGCGGTCGGCGCCGCTGATCGTCGGCGACGCGGCCACCTCCGCCCGGGCCGAGGCGGTCCGCAAGCTGCGTACCAACCTGCGCTTCGTGGACGTGCACGAGCCGGCCCGGGTTATCGCGGTCACCAGCGCGTTGCAGGGCGAGGGCAAGACCACGATGGCCTGCAACACCGCCATCGCGCTGGCCGAGGCGGGCTGGCGGGTGCTGCTGATCGACGCCGACCTGCGCCGCCCCAAGGTCGCCGACTACCTCGGGCTCGACGGCGGCGTCGGCCTCACCGACGTGCTGGTCGGCGACGTCCAGGTCGGTGACGTGGTGCAGCGCTGGGGGGAGAAGTCCCTGCTGGTGCTGCCCAGCGGCGCCACCCCGCCCAACCCGAGCGAGCTGCTCGGCTCCAAGTCCATGGCGGACCTGCTGGTCGCGCTGCGGGACTCGGCGGACATCGTGGTCATCGACACCGCGCCGCTGCTGGCGGTCACCGACGGCGTGGTGGTGGCCGTGCAGGCCGACGGCGCGCTCCTGGTCACCCAGCAGGGGCGTACCTCCCGCAGCCAGGTCGCGGCGGCGGCGCACGCGCTCAGCTCGGTCTCGGTGCGCCTGCTCGGCTGCGTGCTGAACATGGCCAAGGTGGCCAAGTCGGACGCCTACCAGTACGAGGCGTACAAGGTGGTCGTGCCGCCAGCGGCGCCCTCCGTACCGGCCGACCGGGCCGGCACCCGGCGGGGCGCGAAGGCCGTGGGCGACCGGACGCAGGAACTCACCCGGCTGTCGCGATGAGTGCGAGCACGGGCCGGATCGACCGCTCGATCTCCTCGGCACAGCGCCGGAAGTCGGCGGGCGAACCGCCGATCGGGTCGCGCAGGTCCTCCGCGTCGGGGGCGGCGGGTTGCAGCCGCCCCCGGGCGCGGACCGCGGCCGACACCGCTGCCCGCAACGGCGTGCCCGCCTCCGCCTCGGCGGGGCGGGCCTCGGCCGCCAGCCGGGCGAACTGCCGCAGCGTGAACGTCCGGGTCAGCGCGGCCGGCGCCAGCGAGGTGCAGGCCGAGCGTTGCCGGCGGGTCGCGGTCAGCACCAGCGCCGCCCCGGTCAGGTGCTCGGCGCGCAGCCGGCGGGTGCGGAAGGCCGCCGGGTCCGCGCCGGTGGCCGCGGTCACCTCGACCGCGTACGGGTGCATGGCAGCACCGTCGATCGCGTCGGTCCCCGCGCTGGCCACCGCCAGCGGCAGGCCGGCCAGCATCCGGCGGGCGATGAACTCCGCCATCGGTGACCGGCACATGTTCGCGTGGCAGACGAAGAGCACCTCGTCGACCATCTGCACCCCTCTCGTCGGCACGGTCGCGACGGAGGGTGCCGCGACGGCGTTCTTCCGGCGGTCGCGGCCGGACGCAGAGGGGATGCGGGAATGGTACGCGCTGCGGTGCCCGGCCGTCCGGAAAGCCGCGCCGGGAGCGCGGTCATGAGGGTCGGCATCCTCACCTACCACTTCCCGCCGGAGCCGGCGTTCGTCCCGGGCAGCCTGGCCGAGGAGCTGGTGGCCCGGGGCCACGAGGTACGGGTGCTCACCGGCTTCCCGGACTACCCGGGCGGCCACGTCTATCCCGGCTGGCGGCAGCGCTGGCGGCACCAGACGCACAGCGAGCGGCTGACCGTGCGCCGGGTGCCCCGGTACGCCGCGGGCGACGGTTCCGCCCGTGCCCGCGCCGCGACCTGGCTCTCCTTCGCCGGCAGCGCCGCGCTCGCCGGCCGGGGCCTGCTGCGCGACGTCGACGTGCTCTACGTCTACGGCCATCCGGCGGTCACCTTCGCGGCCACCGGGCTGCTGCGGCTGCTCGGCCGTACGCCGACCGTGCTGCACGTGCAGGACGTGTGGACGGAGCGGGACGGGCGCTCGGCGCAGGACAGCGGGTGGCCGGCGCGGCTGGAGGCAGCCACCCGCCGCCTCTACCGGGAGTCGGCGGTGGTGGGTGTCGGTTCGCCGTTCATGGCGGATCTGGTCCGCGCCGGCGGGGCCGACCCGGGCCGGGTGCGCGCCGCGCCGAACTGGACCGACGAGCGGATCTTCCGGCCCACCCAGGCCGGTCCGGCCGTGCGGCGGCTGGTCCGCCGGGACGACCGCTGCGTGGTGATGCACGCCGGGACGATCGGCGCGCGCCAGGATCTGGAGACGGCGGTCCGCGCGGCGGCGGCGCTCGGCGACCGGATGGATCTGGTGCTCGTGGGTTCGGGTCCGCAGGAGCGGCGGGTGCGAGGGCTCGCCGCCGACCTCGGCGCGGACAACGTCCGGTTCCTGGAGCGACGGTCCGCGGTGGACATGCCGCAGCTCTACGCCGCCGCCGACTACCAGCTCGTGGCCCAGCGCGACCTGCCGGAGCTGCGTGGCCGGGTGCCCGGCAAGCTCCAGGCCGCGCTCTCCTGCGCCGCGCCGGTGGTCGCCTCCGCGGCGGGGGAGACGGCGGAGGTGGTGGAGCGGGCCCGCGCCGGCCTGTCCTGCCCGCCGGAGGACTGGGCGGCGCTGGCCGACCGCTTCTGGCTGGCCGCCGCCATCCCGCCGGCCGCCCGGCTCGACATGGGCAGGCGGGGACGTGACGCGTACCTGCGGGACATGTCGATGCGCGCCGGTGTGGACCGGATCGAGGCGCTGCTGCACGAGGCGGCCGAGCGACCGTCGAACCGAACAAAGTTCGCACACAGCAGTTAAATCGTCAGAGTGTCGAATAACACCTCGAACAGGCACTTTTTCATGCTAAAAAGCACTCGATCGCGAATTGTGTCTGATTCGACCGACGCATAGGGGGAATCCGTGAGCGGACCTGGTGCCACGCCCGTCCGGCGGCGCCGCTCGCGTCGGCGCCGGCGCACCCGGGTCCGCCGGATCCTGCTGACCGGGCTGGTCGTCGTGTCGGTGCTGCTCAGCGCCGGTGGCTGGGTCGCGTTCCGGGGCTGGCAGGCCCGCGCTCACCTGGTGAACGCCGCCGGGCTGGCCCGGGAACTCAGCGCCCAGGTGCTCGACGGCGACGTGGCCCGGGCCCAGCGCACGCTCGCCGCATTGCAGGAGCAGGCCGCCGCCGCGCGCGGCGAGACCGGGGATCCGGTGTGGTGGGTCGGCCAGCAGACGCCGTACGCGGGGGACAACCTCGCCGCGGTGCGGCAGATCTCGGTGGCGGTGGACGATCTGGCCCGGCTGGCGTTCCCCACGCTGCTGCGCGTCGACCTCGCCTCGCTGGTACCGAAGCAGGGCAAGCTGGATCTGGCCCGCCTGC
This sequence comes from Micromonospora sp. CNZ296, assembly GCF_007827635.1. NCBI lineage: Bacteria > Bacillati > Actinomycetota > Actinomycetes > Micromonosporales > Micromonosporaceae > Micromonospora > Micromonospora sp. CNZ296. The sequence continues at coordinate 45,171 of NZ_VISW01000018.1, read as the reverse complement.
GCGCCGTCTCGGCCGAGGTCTCCGCCGCCGACCAGGCGGTACGCCGGACCGCCGACCGGCTGCGGCAGGTGCCCACCGGTGACCTCGTGACGCAGGTACGCGACGCGGTCACCGCGCTGCGCGCCGAGCTGGACCAGCTCGGCGAGCTGACCTCGGCGGCTGACCGCGGCGCCCGGCTGCTGCCGCCGCTGCTCGGCGCGGACGGACCGCGCAGTTATCTGCTGGTCTCGCAGAACCCGGCCGAGCTGCGCGCCACCGGTGGCATGTTCGGCGCGTACGCCGTCCTGCGCGCCGAGGGTGGGCGGATCCGCCTCGTGAAGCAGGGCAGCTCGTCGGACCTGCGCTTCTTCGACCCGCCACTCAAGGTCGACGCGGAGGCGAAGCGGCTCTGGGGCGAGCTGCCGGGCATCTATCCGGCGGACGTGAACCTCAACCCGGACTTCCCGGCCGCCGCCGCGCTCTACCGGGACATGGTGCGCCGCCGGACCGGCACCACTGTGGACGGGGTCCTGGCGGTCGACCCGGTGGTCCTGTCGTACCTGCTCGGCGTCGTGGGTCCGGTGAACGTGCCGGACGGGCCGTCGCTGGGCGCCGCCACCGCCGTACGGACGCTCCTCAGTGACTCGTACCGGGACCTGGACACGAAGGACCAGGACGAGTACTTCACCAAGGCCGCCTCGGGCGTCTTCGACACCCTGTTCACCAAGACGGTCGACCCGCGCGCACTTTTGACCGTTTTTACCCGTTCAATCAATGAACGTCGGATATTGTTCTGGAGTGTCCGATCTGAGGAGCAACGCGCACTGGCCGGCAGCCGACTGGCCGGTCAGCTCCCGGAGAAGGACTCCGTGCCGACCGTCGGCGTGTTCCTCAACGACGGCAGCGGCGCGAAGCTCGGCTACTACCTCAGGTTCTCGGCCACCGTGACGGTCGGCGAATGCCACCCGGACGGGCGCCGTGAGCTGCGGCTGCGGGTCACGGTGCACTCCACCGCCCCGAAGTCGGGCCTGAGCAAGTCGGTCACCGGGCTTGCTCTGGCCGGCGACAAGTACACCGCACGCACCTTCGTCTCCGTCCACACGCCCACCGGCGGCGCCGTGCTCACCGGCCGGCTGGACGGGCGGGACACCGCGATGGGCAGTGGCACCCACGGCCGCCGCCAGGTTGCGGTGGCGAACGTGGAGACGCGCCCGGGGCAGACCCGGACGCTCGACGTCACGGTGCTCACCGGCAAGACCGGCGCCGGGACGGCCGAGCTGGTGCACACGCCCACCGTCACCCCATGGACCACCCAAGTAGTCAACGCACCAAGCTGTGAACAGTAGGAGGGAAACCATCATGCGGCTATCCCGCATCATCATGGCGCTCACGGTGGGCCTGGCCGTAGCGGCCGTGCCGACCGCGGCCGGGGCGGCGCAGCCGCAGCCCCCGGTCTACCCGCCCGAGGTCGCGTCGCTGACCGTCTCACCGACCACCATCCGGCTCGGCGAGACGTTCACCCTGCGGGGTTCGAACTTCGCGCCGAACGAGTCGGTGCGGATCGACGTGGCGATCTCGGGCCTGCCCGCGGCCGCCCCGGCCGAGGGGACCGCGCGGCGCAGCGACGGCAGCACGGTGGCGATGGCGCCTGTCGCCTACACGCCCAACCGTGCCCAGCCGCAGCCGGCGCCGACCACGTTCACCGTGACGGCCGACGCCAGCGGCAACTTCACCGTCACCTACCGGCCGACCCGGCCGGGCCGGTACACGTTCACCGCCACCGGTCTGACGTCCGGACGGATCGCCAGCGCCACCGGCACCGTCCTGCCGCCGCGGCCGACCCGGCCGCCGCACAAGGGTGGACTGCCGGTCACCGGTGACAGCATCGGCACGCCGCTGAAGCTCGGTGGTGGCCTCGCCGCCGCCGGTGCGGTGCTGCTCCTGGCCTCCATGGCCTGGCGCCGCCGTCGCCTCGGCTGATCCGAGGCGCGCCGGGGACGACCCGGCTCGATCGTGAGTGCCCGCCGGACCCGGTCCGGCGGGCACTCACGTGTCCGGCCGACACGACACAATGAGCCATGGACGCGACACCGTGGACCGACCAGGCCGGCCTGCTCACGCTGCCCGGGGGCGCCACCGTGCGCGGACGCCGGGTCGCCGAGTCCGGTTCGCCCGCCGACTTCGCCCTGCTGCTGGCGCCCGGTCCCGAGCCGGAATGGCCGGTCCGGCGGGTCCGCTGGCCCGACTTCTGGATCCCGGCCGACCGCGCCGACGCCCTCGACGCGCTGCGGGAGGCGTGGCGGCGCGCATACGCGGGGGAGCGGGTCGAGGTGGCCTGTCACGGCGGCGTCGGGCGCACCGGCACCGCACTCGCCGCGCTCGCCGTGCTGGACGGGCTGCCGCCCGCGCGGGCAGTGGCCTGGGTCCGCTCCCACTACCACCGGCGCGCGGTGGAGACGCCGTGGCAGCGGTGGTGGCTGCGCGGCGTGCGCTGACATCCCGGCCGGTCACCCACCGGGAGCGTCCGGTCGGCGCGGCGTCACGACACCGGTGAGCCGTCCCGACCTGATCATCGGGCTCGGTAGGGTGCCTTCTCATGAGAGCCCGGGCCCTGGCCGCCGCCACCGCCGTCACCCTGCTCGCCGCCGGGACGGCCGCCCCGGCCGCCGCCGCCCCGGCCACCACACCCGCCGCCCCGGTAGCCGCCCCTGGCGCCGCTCCCGTGCCCTGCCCGCGCCTGCCCGCCCCGAAGGTCAGCCGGCCGCCCCGCCCGGCACCGCCGGCCACGACGCCCGAACAGGCGGCGGTGGGCGGCGAGGCGCTGGCCGGCGCCGGGCTGGTCGTGCCACCGGGCAGCCCCGCGCCCCCGGCGGTCACCGCCACCACCTGGCTCGTGGCGGACCTGGACACCGGCGAGGTCCTCGGCGCGTGCGGCGCACACGTCCCCGGCACCCCGGCCAGCACCCAGAAACTGCTGCTGGCAGCCACCATGCTGAGCCGGCTGGACCCGAAGCACGTCGCCGTCGCCACCCGCGCCGACCTGGACATCGAGCCGGGCAGCTCGGCCGTCGGCCTGCTCGTCGGCGGCCGCTACAGCGTGGAGACGCTGTGGCTGGGCCTGCTGCTCCAGTCCGGCAACGACGCCGCGAACATGCTGGCCCGCCTCGGCGCCGGCAGCGCGCAGGCAGGCGTAGCCGAGATGAACGAGCAGGCCCGCCGGCTCGGCGCCGGGCAGACGCACGCGGTCACGCCGTCCGGCCTGGACGGTCCCGGCCAGTTCACCAGCGCGTACGACCTGGCGCTCATCGCGCGGGCCTGCTTCGCCGACGCCGCGTTCCGCCGGTACGCGCTCACCGAGCGCACGCAGATCCCGGCCCAGCCCGCGCTGAAGAAGGGCGGGTTCCAGATCCAGAACGAGAACCAGCTCATCTACCGCTATCCCGGCGCGCTCGGCGGCAAGACCGGCTTCACCGAGCTGGCCCGGCACAGCTACGTCGGCGCCGCGCAGCGGGACGGACGCCGCCTCGTGGTGACGCTGCTCGGCGCCGAGGCCCGCCCGGTACGCGGCTGGCAGCAGGGCGCCCAGCTGCTCGACTGGGCCTTCCGGCTGCCCCGGGACGCCTCGGTCGGCCGGCTGGTCGAGCCGGGTGAGCGGGACGCCGAGGCGGCGGAGCCCCGGCAGGCGGCGGCCGCCGAACCGAGACGTACCGCCTCCCCGCCGTGGCGGGGACCGGCCGGGACGGCGCTGCACCGCATCGGCGACGGGGACTGGCGGGTGATCGTGCCGGTCGCCGGTCTGCTGGCCCTCACCGTCGGCGGGGTGGCGGCGGTGCTCGCCGCCCGCCGCGGCCGATCCCGCCGCCGCGGACGCCGCCGCGCCTGACCCGGTCACCGGCGCCCCGGGCGGGGTCGCGTGGACACCGGTTCCGTGGGTATGCGCCCGGCATGGAGCACCCGGGCCGGATCGTGGTGGTCTCGGCGGACATCGGCGCCGGACACGACCGGGCTGCCGACGAGCTGGCGCACCGGCTGCGTGCGCGGGGCTTCGCGGTGGACCGGCTGAACCTCCTGCACCTGCTGCCCCACCCGGTCCACCGGGCGGTACGCGAGACGTACCGGGGCGTGCTGCACCGGCTTCCCTGGGGCTACCACGCGCTGTTCCGGCTGACCGGCAGCTCGCAGACCGCCGTACGCGCGATCCGCGCACTGCTGCGGCCGTTCCGACGTCACCTGCGCCGCTGCATCCCGCCCGACACGCGGGCCGTGGTCACCACGTATCCGTTCGCCAACCAGCTCCTCGGCCCGCTGCGGCGCCGCGGGCGGCTCCGTGTTCCGGTGATCACCTATGTGACCGATTTCGTGGTGCACCCGACCTGGCTCGCGCCGGGCGTCGACGTGTACTGCGCGGTCCGCCACGCCGAGACGCACCAGGCCTCCGCCGCCGACGTCACCGCGGTGCAGCCGCTGGTGTCCCGCGCCTTCACCCGCACCGGCCCGGAGGACCGGCGGCGGGCCCGGCAGCGGTTCGGTCTCCCGGCCGAGGGTGTGCTCGCGCTCGTCGTCGCGGGCTCCTGGGGCACCGGCGAGGTGGCGGCCACGGTGGCCGAGGTCGCCGCCGCGGGCGTCCGGCCGGTCGTGGTGTGCGGGCACAACGCGGCGCTGCGCCACCGGCTGCGCGGCGCCGGCCGGCACGTGCTGGGCTGGGTCGACGACATGCCGGCGCTGATGCGCGCCGTCGACGTCATGGTGGAGAACGCCGGTGGGCTGACCTGCCAGGAGGCGCTGGCGGCCGGGCTGCCGGTGGTCACGTACCGGCCCATCGCCGGGCACGGACGCGCGAACGCCGCGATCCTGGCCCGCGCCGGCCTGAGCCGGTGGGCTGCCACACCGCAGCAACTCGGGCCGGTGCTCGCGGCGGTGATCGGGACCGGACCGGTGGCCCCGTCCCGCGACGACGTGTCCCAGGACCCGGCCGGCCTGGTCGCCGAGGCGGCACGCCGGGCACCGCCCGCGGGCCCGGCCGGTACACGTCGCCCCCTGCTGGACCCGGTCGGCGACGCGGTCGCCGTCCTCGCCGCGCTGCTCCAGTCCACCGGCGGGCTGCGATGAGAGCCGCCACCCTCGCCCGGGCCGCCGCGCTCGCGCTGCCGGCGGTGCAGGCGGCGCCGGTGGTGACGGCCCTGCCCGCCGTACGGCGGCTGCTGCTGCCCGGCCTGCACGGGCTCGGGGCGCCCGACCGGGTCGCGCTGACCTTCGACGACGGCCCGGACCCGGAGTCCACCGGCCACGTCCTGGACGTGCTGGCGGCGCACCGGGTCCGCGCCACGTTCTTCGTGCTCGGCGCGATGCTGCGGCGCCACCCGGCGCTGGGTCGCCGGGTGGTCGGCGACGGCCACGAGATGGCCGTGCACGGCTGGACGCACGACAACCTGCTGCTGCGCGGCCCGGCTCGCACGGTTCGCGATCTGACCCGCGCGTACGACCTGGTCACCGACGTGACCGGTCGTCCGCCCCGGTTCCTGCGACCGCCGTACGGCGTGCTCACCACCGCCGCGCTCGTGGCCGCCCGGCGGCTGCGCCTGCGGCCGGTGCTGTGGAGCTGCTGGGGCCGGGACTGGACCGCCACGGCCACCGCCGGCACCGTCGCACGCACCGTCCTGGCCGGGCTGGACGGGGGCGGCACGATCCTGCTGCACGACTCCTCCCGTACCGCCGCACCGGGCGCCTGGCGGGCCGGTCTCGCCGCGCTTCCGCGCGTGCTGGCCGAGTGTCGCCGGCGCGGATGGCACGTCGGCCCGCTCGCCGGCCACGGGCTCCGCGCGCGCTGATCCGCGAGCGGGCGGCGGAGCCTACCGCGCGCCCGCGGCGCCGGAACGCGAATCCCGGAGCCGGTGACCCGTTCGGGTCGGCGTGGCTAGCGTCCGGGTCATGAGGACCTGGGGACCCTTCGTGGCGCTGGCCGCCGCCCTGCTGCTGCCGGTGCCGGCGACACCGGCCGTGGCCGCCGTCCGCTCGCCCGTACGCCGGCTGCCCGCCGCGCCGCCCTGCCCGAACGTGCCGGCCCCGTCGACCCGGCCGCCGCAGCCGCCGCCGGCGCCCGACCCGGCCGCGCGGGCCGTCGGCGGCGCCGCGCTCGACACCGCCGGCCTGGTCGTCCCGCCCGCGTCGAGCGCGCCGCCTGCGGTGACAGCCACCTCCTGGGTGGTCGCCGACCTGGACAGCGGCGCGGTGCTCGGCGGCTGCGGCCCGCACGAGTACGGCGTACCGGCGAGCGTGCAGAAGCTGCTGCTGGCCGCCACCATGCTGCCCCGGCTGGACCCGCACCGGGAGGTGACGGTGACCGCCGGGGACCTGGCTGTCGAACCGGGCAGCTCGGCGGTCGGGCTGGTGGAGGGCGGGCGCTACCAGATCGAGACGATCTGGCTCGGCCTGCTGCTGCGTTCCGGCAACGAGGCGGCCAACGCGCTCGCCCGCCTCGGCGGCGGCCCGGACGGGCTGGCCGGCGGGGTGCGGGCGATGAACGAGGAGGCGCACCGCCTGGGCGCCCGGCAGACGCACGCGGTCACCCCGTCCGGGCTGGACGGACCGGGGCAGTTCACCAGCGCGTACGACCTGGCGCTGATCGCGCGGGCGTGCTTCGCCGACCCGGCGTTCCGCAGGTACGCCGCCACCCGGATCGCGCAGATCCCGGCCCAGCCGGCGCAGCGGGCGAAGGGGTTCGCGATCTCCAACGACAACATGCTGCTGGACCACTATCCGGGCGCGCTCGGCGGCAAGACCGGCTTCACCGACCTGGCCCGGCACACGTACGTCGGCGCGGCCGAGCGCGGCGGGCGGCGTCTCGTGGTCACGCTGCTCGGCGCCGAGGTGACCACGCAGCGGGGCTGGCAGCAGGGCGCGGCGCTGCTGGACTGGGGGTTCGCGCAGCCCCGCGACGCCGCGGTGGGACGGCTGGTCGAGCCGGGGGAGCTGGACCGGCCGGCGCCACCGGCGGGCGGGGCGGCCTCGGCGCTGGCCGGGCAGGCCGGTCTGCGGGGCGGCGGGGCGGCACCCGGGCCGCGTCCCGGTACGGGCGTGACTGTGGCGGTGGGCGCGGTGCTGACGGCCGGGGGAGCGCTGCTGCTGGCCCGGCGTCGCCGTAACGCCGCCGCCGTCGCCTTGTCGGCCGGGTCGGCTCTACGGGAGCCGGAAATTCCGGAACAGGACTGAAAGGAGCGGCCCGGATCAGCGGTAGGCGGGCCCCGCTGTGCTGTCCCGCACCACGAGTTCGGTGGCCAGCTCGACCCGGGGCGAGTCGATCTCCTCGCCCTGGGCCAGCCGCAGCACCGTACGCGCGGCGAGCCGGCCCATCTCCACCAGCGGCTGGCGCACCGTGGTCAGCGGCGGTGAGGCCCACCGCGCCTCGGGCAGGTCGTCGAAGCCCACCACGCTCACGTCGTCGCAGACCCGCAGCCCGCGGCGGCGCACCGCCTCGTACACGCCGAAGGCCATCTGGTCGCTGGCGGCGAAGATGGCCGTCGGCGGGTCGTCCAGGTCGAGCAGCGCGCCACCGGCGGTGAACCCGGAGGCGTGGTAGAAGTCGCCGGGCTGCACCAGCCGGTCGTCGGCGGCGACTCCGGCGGCGGCCAGCGCGGCCCGGTAGCCGTCCAGCCGGGCCCGGCTGCACAGCAGGTGCGGCGGGCCGGCCACGAAACCGATCCGGCGGTGGCCGAGCTTGAGCAGGTGCTCGGTGGCGGCCAGGCCGCCGGTCCAGTTGGTGGCGCCGATCGCCGGCACGTCCGTGGCGGCCACGCCGGCCGCCGGGTCGACCACCACCACCGGCACGTTGAGGCGCCGCAACTGGGCCTGCACGGCCGGGCTCAGGTGCGAGGTCACCACGATCACGCCGTCGGACGCGCGGGCGCGCAGGTTGTGCAGCCACTGCCGGGTGGAGCTGGACTCGCGGTGGATCGCCGAGACGACGGTGCCCACCCCGGCGGCGTGGCTGACGTCCTCCACGCCGCGGATGATCTCCACCGCCCACGGGCTGTCCAGGTCGTTGAAGACCAGGTCGACCAGGTCCGCCCGGCGCACGGTACGGCTGCCGCGGCGGCGGTAGCCGTGGTGGCGCAGCAGCTCCTCGACCCGTTCCCGGGTGTCCGGCGCGACGTCGGACCGCCCGTTGAGCACGCGCGACACGGTCGGGACCGAGACGCCGGCCTCCCGTGCGATCGCGGTGATGGTCACCCTGCGCTCGTCGTCCGCGCTCACCCGTGTTCCCTTCGCCGGCTGCCGGAACCGACCGGTAGACCGTCCCGCCCCACGCACATCTTGCCGTACGCCGAGGGCTTGACGACAGGCCGGACCGGCCCTAGCGTTCGCACGAGTTGCGGAAACGTTCCGGAAATGCGCCCGTCATCTTCCGACGGCTCGCCGTCCACCCCCGACGAACGACGAGGAAAACCGAGGCGTGTTCACCGACCTGACCGAGGCCGAACTCCGCACCTACCGCAGCGACCTGCACGAGCCTCCGGACTTCGACGCCTTCTGGGCTGACACTCTGGCACAGGCGCGCTCCTGCGGCGACCCCGTGACGGCGACGCCGCTGCCCACGCCGCTGACCGCTGTCGACGTCTTCGACGTCACCTTCCCCGGCTTCGCCGGACAGCCGATCCGCGCCTGGCTGCGGGTGCCGCGCGGCGCGACGGAGCCGCTGCCCACGATCGTGCAGTACGTCGGGTACGGCGGCGGGCGCGGCCACGCGCTGGAGAACCTGCTCTGGTCCGCGGCCGGCTTCGCGCACCTCCAGATGGACACGCGCGGCCAGGGCTCGGGGTGGAGCCGGGGCGACACACCCGACGTCGCCGCCGCCGGACCGCAGGCGCCGGGCATGGCCACCCGGGGCATCGAGGACCCGAACAAGTACTACTACCGGCGCTTCCTCACCGACGCGGTCCGCGCCGTGGACGCCGCGTGCGAGCTGCCCGCTGTCGACCCGGACCGGCTCGCCGTACTCGGTCACAGTCAGGGCGGCGCCGCCGCGCTCGCCGCCGCCGCGCTGGCCCCGCGGGTCCGCGCGGCTGTCGCGCACGTGCCGTTCCTCTGCGACATCCCACGCGCGATCACGATCACCGACGCCACGCCGTACCGGGAGATCCGCGACTACCTCGCCGTGCACCGCGACCGCGAGGAGCAGGCGCTGCGCACGCTCGGCTACGTCGACGCCGTCGCGTTCGCCCGCCGCGCCACAGTGCCGGCCCGGTTCTCCGTCGCGCTGATGGACGAGATCACGCCGCCGTCCACCGTCTACGCCGCCTACCACGACTACCGGGGCGACAAGGATCTGACGGTGTGGCGGTTCAACGGCCACGAGGCGGGCGGCATCGACGACGACGCCGCCGCCGTCGACTTCCTGCGTACCGTGCTGGGCGGCTGACCACCGGTTCCGCCGATGCCGGCCCGCCCGGGCTGGTAGACACGGCGGATGGGCACCGGCATGCGCGCGACGGCGGTCCTGGCCGTCGCGGCCGCGCTGCTCGCCGCCTGCCAGCGGCCCGCGCCGTCCCCGTCGCCGTCCGCGCCGCCCTCACCCACCCCGACCGGCCCCCGGGCCCCGGCGGACGTCGTGGACCTCACCACCGTCGACCCCACCGTCCGGACCGACATCCGGTACGCGGGCGCGTGCAAGTGAAACTGACAGTCTGACGACAAGCATCCTGAGCAGGGAAGATAGATCCCCATGACTTATGAAGATCAGGAACTGCTCATACTGTGTGCCACACACCATTAGCAGGGCTGCTCCACAAGCCCTGTAGCCCTGAAACCCTTACAGGACAACGGTTATAGCGCATGAGCGCTGTCTGAGAGCTACCTCAGTACGGTTGCTGCCTGGTGCCTGGGGAGGCACGGCCCGGAAGGGCATGACGTGATCTTCTGCAACCAGCATGACCAGGCCGTTACCGGCTACCAAATCACAACCCAATACGCCGAGATAAACGGCAGGCTTGTTAGGAGCTATGAGGAAATCAGCTTCCCTTGCGGCTGCTCTTTCCCGTTCGCTCAGCTCACCTCAGAAGAGATTGTAGAAGAGACTCCGGACGGAACAAGCCTGGTAGAGCTAACCGTGACTGACATTGCCGGTGAGCCTGTCATGTCATGGATTGAGCCGAGAGAGTCGGCAGAAGTCTTCTAATCGAACAGCAATCAAGCCGAGAAGGGCTGCCCGAATGGGTGGCCCTTTTCTTGTGCCCAAATACAGGAGAGGAAAGGTATGGCAAGAAAGCCAAAGGATCTGGTTGTGCCAGAGGGTTACAAGTGGTGTGGTTATAGGGAGCACTTAGAGAAGGTAGAGAACTTTGCAAGAAACCGAGATACCGGGGACGGATTAGGTTCCAGATGTAAACCGTGCCACAGGGATGCTGTCAGGCAATCAGATGAGAAGCTAGCTAGCGGAGAACGAGTTAAGAGGGTTCGGAAGGTTCGACCAGCAGACATTCCGGCTGGTTATGACTGGTGCTTCTACTCTGACCACATCGTTCCCGTGTCCTGCATGAGTCTCAACAGTAGTAGAGCATCCGGTACCGGCAACGTATGTCTTAGCTGTAAGACCGATCAGAACTATCAGCGAAAGTACGGCATTAGTAAGGCTGAGTTTGAAGCCATGCTTGCCGCACAAGGGGGTACCTGTGCAATCTGCAACACCAATACACCTACGGGGGTCAACTGGCACGTAGACCACTGTCACGAAACAGGAGCGGTGAGAGGAATTCTCTGCCATGCATGCAATACGGGAATTGGAGCTTTGCAGGACTCCCTGGAAATCCTCAGGTCTGCAATCGCATACCTAGAGAAGTATTCAACCAACAGAAACCCATGCCCTAGCAGCCTGAAAGGATTAAAACCCTAAGGGTTTGCGGCATAGAAAGAAGGTAAGACTATGAAGAGATGGCCGAAGTTGCAGGCAGAGAAGGAAAGCGTATGGATGATGAGGAACGGTAATCGTCCATCATCAGACTTCATCCGATCGGAGATCGATGGTTTCCCTGTACTGCTGGATAAGGCGACAGACACAATCACGATTCTCTGTGTGCCAGAGGATGAAGAAGAGTAGGCGTCTGCCTAGGAGCTATTTAGAGGGCTTTCAGAGCCTCTGTAACGAGAGAACAGACCGGGGTGTAGGGATTACCTACCCCCGGCTTTTTTCGTGCCTCTGTCGTTATGGCTTCTTGCCTGTAATGAAGTAGCCGACACCCTGCCTACCTTCTACCTCACCGGAAACCATCAAACGCTCTAGTGCACGGCGAGCTGTCCCTACAGAACAGTCGAACTGATCCGCGATTTCAGGCAGTGAAGGAAGCTTGTCACCGGTTTTCAACTGACCGGACTCAACACTTGAGCGGATTGAATTAATGATCCGGCGGTAAGCCGGTACGTATCCCTCCATACGGAAATTAGATCACTCCCTATATCCGGCACTGTCCGCAATGTCTCTTGTGTCAACACTGCTCACTCTGTCAACACTGCTACTAGGGTGGCGTCTGTCAGGGCAGGGACCACACGGAGGGGTGAGGGCTAGTGAAGCTGAGAGGGCTTCTAAACCGGCTGAGAGGGCTTCTGCGCCGTCAACAGCACCAAGAGGTGCCCGAGGCAGGCCCGGCTACCTACTACCCGCACAGAGGCGGTGCAACGGCTGGACGACGGATCTTCGATGAGCCGACACAGATCATCCGCACAACCCCTCTACTCACGCCTGCTGCGGAGTGGAGAGCTAGCCATGCGTTCCGCCGGAACGGGGGAGGGGAGCAGCCCTGATGAAGATGGATCTAGAGAAGCTAGACACCGTTCTAGTCGGCACAGGGCCGACAACCCTCGTTCTTCACGCTCACGGCGTAGCAATCGGGTACGTGCTTCTGACGCCTGAATTCGTTCTTCTGGTTCGGATTGACGGAAGCCAGATCATCAAAACCACCGAGGATCATCTAGACATCTGGCTAGAGAGACTTTCTGCTGATATCGGTAAGCCGGTGGAGATATGGGGGTAACCCGATAGCTGGATAAAAGCACAAAAAAAAGAACCCTCTCCCTAGAGAACCTTGGATTAGGCACGAAGCTTTTTCCTTGGAACTTTAGAGAGAGGGTCTTTTTTATATGGGTGTTTTGCTAACGAAACCTCAGGAGAGAGGTTTAGCGAACCGAAGGTTCTTAGAAGCCTACGGCTTAGCTACCAACTGAATCGTTGTCTACTAGAAGAGAGAACGGAGAGCGAGCGGAAGCAACAGTGCTGTTGTGCGTAGCAGGGTTGGCTACGACAAAACCAACACGCATTACGAAACGACCAACAGTCGAGTCTTGCTGCATCGCATTGAAGACAACCTTACCGTCATCATCGGTAATAACCGCATCGGTGTGAAGAGTGAAGGTCATGTCGGTACGGATACCAACAATCGCGTTGCTCCAATCCCCACCAATCGCCTTTACCTCTGGATTCCATGCGCCGTTAGTGCTCTCTACGAACTCAAGACCAGTAGAACCAGCAAGATTCGTGTAGACAGGCTCACCGGCAGAAGTTCGCTGAGAAGCAAGCTTCCAACGGAACCCAGGCTCAGTTGCGACCTGGCGTAGCTGGAAACCGTCGTTAGCTAGCTGTAGACCCATCTGAGCGATGTCATACTCAATATCAGTCTTGCCAGTGCCACCCTGTCCTAGCTCAACATAGTTGCCCGCTGCCGCTGCCTGCTGGTAAACAGACTGGCTCCAAGATGCAGGCTTGTTTACGCCCCATAGTGCTGCCTGGTCGATAGCGCGACCCATAGCCTGAGACATAAGCGGCTGTAGCTCCGACCAAATCGGAACGGTTGAATCCTGAATGAAGTCATCAGGTACAACCACAAGAGCGGCGAGAGGTTCTGCCGTGATTACGGCGTCTGACCACTGCGCCTTAGTAGTCTGCTTCATTCCAGTATCCCCGTTGACCCAATATGCATCTGGTAGAACGCTAAGAACTGGCTGACGGTAGCTCCGGCTCGGCATACGAACCTTACGGGCAAGCTGTAGAACAACAGACTCACCATTAGCGGCAGAAATTACCTGTGCGGCAACCTGCTCCGGTACTTCAATTGCGCCGTTATCTGAACGGCTAAGAATATCATTGTAACTTGGCATAATAGTAAACTTTCTGTGTGAATTGGTTGAATGAAAAAACGCCATGCGGCGATACGATCGAAGATCGCTAGAAAGGCGTTGCCTTTCGTATGCGCATAGCGCACCAATCCACCTGGGATATCTTCGTTAGCCGCTAACTCCGTTAGCCCTTAGGGCAATAGCAGAGCTATTGCGGCATATGCATCTGACTACCTCCGGGGTAGCTATTAGCCGAAGAACTTTGGTTTGCCTTAAACAGGATGGGTTGACTGATCCAAAAGACCCGTCTGCCTATGGGCGTAAAACCGCGAACGTTCGTTCGCCTGAAAGGCAATTGAAGATTGCGGTAAATGGGAGTCGCCAGGACTCCCTAACGGTCATAAGACCTAGAGGCAACTGTGTTGCCGACCCCTCTGCATTAGAGGGAAGCTTGATTTATCGCCATTACTTAGAGTGCGGCCGGCTGGAACGCACAGTAATTAGCGATTAGAGAGTGGAATTGCTTACAGGTAAGAACTTGGTAGGTCGATCCAGTCCAGATCATCAAACTTGCAAAAGTCATCGCTCGCTTCTGCCACTTGCACGCGAGTTACGCCTTCTAGGCGTCCATGAACCTTTGCGTTAGCCATTGGTCCGGTAAAGATATCGATAGTCTCATCATTAAAAGTCTTGTCGTCTACCTGCAACGCCGCTAACGGCTTAGCCGTATCGGCACAACGAAAGTAGATAGTCCTCATGAGTTCTTCTTTCTGTAGGGCTTACGTGTCGGAACGTATGGCGTTCCGTTCATGGTGTTGACCAGAGCAGTAACAGCCTTGTCAACAATCCTCCGCTCGTAAGATGCATTAGCAGGCTTCTCGCCTAGCGCATACTGCTTATAGATTGCCGCGCGATAGCGCAGAGGTAGCTGTCTAAAGGCAGCCTTGATATCGGCTGCCATATCCATAGCGTCAGAGCCTCTTAGAAGTGATTCGTAGTCATACGGGATATCGGACTCATCCAGCGGTCCCGAGAAGACGGAATCAAGTAACCCTGCAACCTCAGACTTCCGATAGAAATACTGATCCTGGGAGTGCAACAGCTCTGCTCTCTGCTCATCGCAGATCATATGGCAAATCTTTCTAGCCATGCCTACCGGATTGCCGATCGAATCCATTACGTCCTGAGACTCTTCTAGAATCGGCTTTAGCTGAAAGAAGACAGCATCAAAATCCAGTCCTGAATAATCGGCAATCACATTAGACGTGATCTTATGGGCGTCTAGCGGGCTTTGCCCTAAAGGATCTGCGATCCGAGACACCATTACTTCACCTCCTGATATTGCCGGATTGGTTAGCCTGAAAAGAGGCTTTTAGGACATGAATTGCACCGCACGGCCCGTTATCTCTAGGCCGTACGCAAAAGGAATTCCAGCCCCTCCACCGCTCGGGAAGAAAGCGCTAGGGGGTTGCCCCCCTATACCCATACACATGCAGGCATAGGAATAACTCCGAAGAAATACACACGCACATACTCAGCCACGCAATAAAGGATGAACATTCTTTGTGCTGAACGCTCATGCAATGAGACATATAAACGAGAGATCATCAGACGTGTCTTGTTTATTGTCTAATGAATTCGCCACTATATGCGTAACTCATTAGCTCTACATAATTAGTCTTTGTGTTTATCTGTGATCTTCTGCGGATAGCCTCAGACAGCCTCAGGGCTGCGAGGTAGACCAGGACCAGGGAGCAGAGCGCTACGGCCGTTAGAAACGCTCTGAGGCACGCTAGCCGTACGTGCTAGGCGTGGTGGTTGGTGTGTGGTCTGGTTGTGCGTCAGCACCAGGGGGAGGGTTTGCCGCTAGGCGGGGCAGATTCGAGCATTCCCCTCTACGTAGTCACCGGATGCGTTGGAACGCAACACATCTTTACTGGCGTTGCCCTGAACTACAGGAGGCGGTTTTGCTGGATCTGCTCAGGACTAGGAACAGGCCCGGGGAGAGGAACCTTTGGAGCGCTCATAGCCAACCCCCAGGAATAAGAGAGTTAGCAAACAGCGTGACCTGTAAAAAGTCAGCTTCATAAACGTTCGGCGAGATTTCCTCGCCATGCTCTGCGCAGTAACTGCGCAGTTCTTCAAGGTATGAAGGGGAGTTGGTTACGGGAGTCGAGAGGAAGTAATCACTCTCGTGTAACCCGTTGTCTCTATAGGTTGACTTGAGAATGTCAGTCATCTCATCAACCCCACACGTACCGATAGCAACCCTTCCGCCATTGCCCTTTAGAACATATAGACGTCTGAGGTAATTATCGGTTCCCCTCTCGGGAGTCTGGTACGGACCGATTCTGTCGTGCATTTCAAACCCCCTTTTAGGGATTAGGGATTAGGTGGACCGCAACAGCAGAGCTGTTGTCCCGTAGGGACGAACCACAGTGGTTCGCGGGGAAAGGGAGGGGATGAGAAAGGGCCGGGCTGCCGCTCCGACCCAATCCCCATGAGAGGAACTATCTACATAGCCCCACAAACCGCCGGGCTTATCGGCGGAAACTTAAAGGGGGGTTGGTGAAAGGAAAAGAAAACCAACCCCCGTTGTGTTACGAGAAAATACCCTAGGAGTGGAACGATTAACCTCGTTCACATCTGTATTACTAGCCTCCAACAGATCAGAGGACGGAGGGAACCCATTCCTTTTGGGGTACCCCGGGAAGCCTGTTGCCGTAGCTGTCCCACGGGTTAGCTCCGAACATCTGGCATGGAACTAGCCGACGGTAGAAGGTGTGAAGGGCAATCATGTCAACGCACCAGCGATTAGGCCCGGCGGACGGGCCGGAAGTAGCGCGATAACCATGCTCCTGTGCTACGGCTTCTAATCGGCGTAAAGCCTCGGAAGCCTGAGCTTCCGGTAAGTCATCGGTATAGATGCGTCTAGGACGAGTAGAAGAGACTTCGTTACGGACACGATCAACCACACTTGCGAGGTTGTCTGTAACGCCGATCTCGGCGTGTCCTGGGATTAGTTCGATAGCGTAAACAATCATGGTGGGTTTCCTTGTTAGCTGTTTGTCGGTCCGCATATACAAGGGACCGTAGTTTTCGGAACTCAGGACATATGCCTATACGGCACTAAGAATATGAACGATCGTTAAGGCCGAAACACACTCTTAGGCACAGCCAAAGCTGTGCAGGTATCGGCAGAAGAAAGGGAAGGGATTCCGGCAGAGTGAAACGACAGACGGAATACCAGGGCAGGGCAAGCCCTGCCTTTATCGGCACTTGAATTTCAGAACTAGAATCCTGCGACCGCAGGGAGCATTATCCCTAAGAACTTTCGTAAGAAAGAATCAGTAATTCTTAGCGTGTCTTCCTGAGAAGACACTTCTAGTAAAACCATCTTCTAGTAAAACCATCTAAGAATTAACTTATGATCTTAATTCTCTATTCAATCCGACTGTTTTTAAGGAGGATTGAACTAGACGCCTCTAATTTTTGGAAAGAGGCGTCTTTCTAGGTGGAGCGGAGTAGAACGAAGCTCCACTATTACAAGGGACCGTACAAACTCAGAAGTAGGACACATGGGGTCTGGTCTGTAGGGATGTCCTAGCTTCCCAGAAGGTAACCCGCCTTCTATTAGGTGAAGGGACCGAACAGGAGATGCCGTAAGGATGTGACGCTAGTCACAGTCATGGCCTAGGGCTCTAGGCAAGTTATTACTTCATACGTGGGAGGCGGGAAAAGCCTCCCGTCATACAACCCAACATCAGCCGGAATCCTCAGAGGGTTTCCGGCTTTTTCTATGCAGAAAATCTAGGAGAGAAAAGATGAGTGAAGAAGAAACCAGGGATACGACTCCATGCGGAGTCGGCCAGGAATACAGGACGTGTGAAGGATGCAGGGAAAGCTTCGGAGCTTTCCTGTTCCATGAGGATTCCCCGCTTTGCTACCTGTGTATGCCGCTACACCTATTAGACGAGATCATTGGAGAGAGTAATGCAGTTTACTTATGACACGATCGTTTCCGGTGAACCCATCGGGGATTTCATTAGCCGACAGGCAGAGTTAGAGATTCGGAAGTATGAGTTATCTGATGAAGACAGGGACTCGATTACTTGGATTGTTAGAGAAGACCTCTTAACCCATGTGGAGAGGAACCCTCTCTATTGGAATGCCGATGATCTGATTGCACATCACGAGAAGGAAGCCGAGAAGTCCGGCGACAGGGAAAGTTACGTCAGCCGGTATCCAGACTTCACCTATCACTATCGAGCGCTTGACTTCTTAAACCGCCGGATTAAGTCAGCCGTTAAGAAAGAGGTTGATGCTCTCAGAGAGAGAACCGATAGTCATCTGTCGTATGTCAGAGAACAGCTCGAAGCATGGCCGAACGTAAGCCCGATGATCCTGCGAGCGTTAGCCGATAACCGGATGCAGAAAAAGGCATCAGAGCTAAACGTTTTGCTACAGGTCTACCGTGATGGAATCCCGCTAGACGACATCAAGCGGGGAAGGCAGTATCTTTCGGAAGGGCAGAAGACCCTAGCGGCAATTCTGAAGAACCCTAGGTTTTCTGATGCCGAATACTCGCATCTGATGATGCACAGGGATCATGTGATTCCGGGCTACGTAGCCAATGCCTCTGGCTATGAGCAGAAGCTTTATTCGGAACTTCACGAGCACTGCTACGGATATCCGGCAACGATGATGCAGTTTGAATCTCCCGTTCATGTTCGGAAGATTGGTGACCCTGCTCCTGGCGCTGCCGACCTAGCCCCGAGGTTGGTTGGTTCTCTGGCACCAGGGCTTGACCCCCTCTGTGTGATTGAGGTAGCCAGAGACAGCCTAGGAGAGTCGGAGAGTGTCTAGGGGATACAGGACTACCCGGAAGGGTTGTGGGGCTGTCAGAGAGGCTTACAGGGCCGTTTAAGGGCATGCCCTGTGCATGCCTTCTCCCATGCGCTGATTCCTGTTCCAAGATCCACTACACAGAGTTTTGCCGGCCAGTACCCTACGTGTTGATCTTGCGTCTATCGCCTGGTCCTGGCGTACGGGGCATGCTCCCTAGTGCACGCTCATAGCGGCATGAGAGACAGCAGGAGTAATCCCGTTCGGTTCTGCTGCTGTCCGCATAGGGGTACTGATAGACGTGAAGGGTTAGCCCACAATCGGAGCACTTCCGATAGCGGTTATCGAATGGCTCTACTAGCCGACTCGTCGTATCTAATTCTTTCATAATTCCTCCTAAGAGTTGACGGGTAATTCATCCCGGAATTAGAAGGCTAGGAAGAATCAGAGGATGAGGACAAGGAAAAGCCCCGGACATTGCCGGGGCATTCTCCGATTATTCGGGTAGTTATTTCCTGCCTCTGATCCTCTCTTCAATTT
Source organism: Micromonospora sp. CNZ296 (assembly GCF_007827635.1). Lineage (NCBI taxonomy): Bacteria > Bacillati > Actinomycetota > Actinomycetes > Micromonosporales > Micromonosporaceae > Micromonospora > Micromonospora sp. CNZ296. The sequence continues at coordinate 26,709 of NZ_VISW01000018.1, read as the reverse complement.
CCTCATCAAAGAACATGTGAAGGGCTAGCGGCCCTGCAATGTCGGTAATCCCCTGAGAAGCAGGACGCATAAGCTTGACGCTAGAAAGCATCTGATATTTTTCTGCCTCATCTTTCGGCTTACCGGCATATGCGATTACTTCTGCCTTGATAAGAAGTGCCCTTCTTTCTTGGAGAGAAGCATTAGTGAAAAGTTCTTTGTAGCTCTTTCCGGTAGGAACATAGTTCCACCCGGCAGGCTTAGACGGCTTGGTAAGAAGTTCCTTTCTCCTGCTAATCAGATTGCCTAGCCGATCCTCATAGCCCTGGTCGTCACCTTCGTAAAACCCGAGATCCCTTTCCCGACGAACACCAGCAATAGCCCTGTCAACCTGTGCTAGCTCTTGGCTGTAATCCTCCCCAGGGACATAACGCTTTTCCATCACCTCTAGGTGACCGAAGGTAGAAACGACTCCCTGCAAGATTCTCTGCTCTAGAAGCTCAGAGTTGATACCGGGAGTGCACTTGTCTTTGCCGGTTTTGGTTGCGCAGTAGTAATAGGCAGAGACTTTACCCGTATCGTCTTTCCATTCCCTGCGATAGAAGTTCGCTCCGCATTTGATGCACTTGGCAACACCTAGCAGAGGATTAGCGTCATGCCTTCTAGGTGCCGTAGCCAAACCCCTACGGTCTAGGGCAGCCTGTAGGCGGTCGAAATCTTCATAGGTAATCAGCGGTTCGCCCCTGAGTACCGGCAAACCCTTGCTGTCACGTACGACTCTTCTAACCCGCTTACCGTTCTCGTCTTTGATCTGCTTGCCATCTTCATCCTTGGCAAAGTATTCAGTCTCGCCGAGAAGATTCCTGCTCCGCAGAATGTCATTCGTGAGGGCTGACGCTCCCCAGGTGATCGGCTTACCGTTGCTGCCGATTTTCTGAACAGGCTTACCCGCACGCATGGAGGAATGCTGCTTAGGTGTCAGGATTCCTCGGGACGTGAAGTCCCGACAGATTGCCTCGGAAGTCTCACCATCGATAACTCTTCTGACAGCCTCTTTTATGACTTCTGAACTAACGGGATCATGAGCCAGGATGAACCCTTCTCCGTCAGGATTCCGTACCTTCATGTAGCCGAACGGAATAGGGCCACCCTTATAGCGACCAACACTCCGGAGATAATCAGATGCGCTTTTATTGCGCTCTGAAATGGCAATCCATTCTAGTTCCGCAGCAAACGCGAGGAATTGCAGGATGAGGTTTGTAATGGGATCACGCTTGCGGAAGTCAAGCGCAAGGGAACCGCCCGGACCGGAAGCAAAGATGAGAACCTTCTTATTCTCGACTGCAAACGTAGCCAGTCGGTTAAGGTCCATCATGTTTCGGATAGCGCGGTCTAGTTTCGCCCATGCGATAGCGTCATAAGAACTAATCTTCTCCGGATCATTCAGATACGGTCCCAACCCCGGACGAGAGAAGGGATCGACCGTACCGGCTGAGACGTCCATGTCTTCTGCCGTATAAACAATCTGACCGGAGTAATCGGGAAGGATTTTTTTGATGTCTTCTCTCTGCCTCGGGAACGAGGTGGACTCTTCCCGCTGTCGGCTCAGTCTCAGCGCTTCCAAAACCCTCATGAGCAGGGAGGATACGCCTCTGTGAGTCCCGTCGGTACGCGGGCCCGCACAACTTCGTCGGCCGTCCCGTCGACGGGTACGCCGAGCCGCGCTGCCTGCTCACCCGCCCGGCGGCGCAGGCGCTGCACCGGGTGCAGACCGCCGCGCTCGCCGGCGGGCACAGCCTCAAGGTGTACGACTGCTACCGCCCGCAGCGCGCCGCTGACGACTTCGTCGCCTGGGCGAAACTCCCCGGCGAGCAGCGGATGAAGGGGGAGTTCTATCCCGGCGTAGCCAAGGACCGGCTGTTCGCCGACGGCTACATCGGCGCGCCCACCGCGCACAGCCGGGGCAGCACGGTCGACCTGACCCTGGTTCCGGTCTCCGGGCCCCCGCAGGCCGCGTACACGCCCGGCCAGCCGCTCGTGCCCTGCACCGACCCGGCCGGGCGCCGCTTCGCCGACGACTCGATCGACATGGGCACCGGGTTCGACTGCTTCGACCCGCGCGCCCACACCGCCGACGCGCGGATCAGCGACACCGCCCGGAACAACAGGGACCTGCTGCGCCGGCTGATGTCCGAGCAGGGCTTCGAGAACTATCCGCTGGAGTGGTGGCACTACCGGTACGTGGACGAGCCGTACCCGGACACCTGGTTCGACTTCCCGGTGGCCGGTTCGTCACTGCGGTGACGCGGTCGTTCCACCATGATCGATTGCGGCTAGGCTCGACGCTCATGGAGACCGAACGGATCGGCCCGCCGCTGCTCGCGGACGAACGGGAGTCGTTGCGCGCCTTCCTCGACTTCCACCGGGCCACGCTGGCCCTCAAGTGCGAGGGGCTGACCGACGAGCAGTTGCGCCGGCAGGCGTCGCCGCCGTCCACGCTGTCCCTGCTCGGCCTGGTCCGCCACATGGCGGAGGTGGAGCGCACCTGGTTCCGCCGGGTCATCGCCGCCGAGGACGTACCGCTGGTGTGGTCGGACAGCGGCGACTTCCAGCAGGCGTACGACGCCCGCGACGCCGATGCGGCGGAGGCGTTCGAGGCGTGGCAGCGGGAGATCGAGCACGCCCGGCGCATCGAGCGGGAGGCCGAGTCGCTCGACGTCACCGGCCACCAGGCACGCTGGGGCGAGGACGTCTCGCTGCGCCTGGTCATGCTGCACATGCTGCACGAGTACGCCCGCCACAACGGGCACGCCGACCTGATCCGCGAGGCGGTCGACGGCACCGTGGGCGTCTGAGCCCGCTCAGCGCCCGCGCACCGGTCAGCGCGTGCGCAGCGGCAGCCAGGCCAGCACGTCGGAGATCCGCGCGTCCCAGTACGCCCAGTCGTGGTCACCCGGGCCGAAGTCGACGGTGACCGGCAGGTCGCGCTTCCGGGCCACGTCGAGGAACCGCATGCTGTCCTCGTACAGGAAGTCCTCGGTGCCGCAGGCGACGTAGAGCGCCGGCCGGTCGTCGCCGGAGCGCTCCAGCAGCCCCACCGTGTCGTCGTCGGCGGGCACCGGGCCGTCACCCCAGACGGTGCGCCACACCGCCGGGTCGACCGGACGGGTCGCATGGTGGCGGCGGCGCGTCACGTCCAGCGCGCCGGACAGGCTGGCCGCCGCCGCGAACCGCTCCGGGTGGCGCAGCGCCCACTTCATCGCCCCGTAGCCGCCCATCGACAGGCCCGCGACGAACGTGTCCTCCCGCCGCGTGGACAGCCGGAAGAACGACCGGCACACCTCGGGCAGCTCCTCGCTGAGGAACGTCCAGTACCGGTTGCCGTGCGCCTCGTCGCAGTAGAAGCTCCGCTGCACCTGCGGCATCACCACGGCCAGCCCGAGCGGCGCCACGTACCGCTCGATCGAGGTGCGCCGGGTCCACACCGTGTCGTCGTCGGTCAGGCCGTGCAGCAGGTAGAGCACCGGCGGGTCGCCGTCGGCGGCGGCGCCCGGCACGCCGATCCCGGCCGCGCCGCGATCGGGCAGCAGCACCGTCATCGACGTGCCCATGCCCAACGCCTCGGAGAAGAAGTCACACCGGATCAGCGCCATGAGGCGGCAGCGTACCTCGGAGGGGTTCGATGAGGGCGTTCCTATTGCCCCGGGACCGTCACACGGGAAAAGATGGCCGTGCGTGCCGGAAACACACTCGTAACCTGCGCGCTGCTGGTCTCTGTCACGAGGAAGTGGGAGTCAGTCATGAGCGACGTGTCGGCCGCACTGGGTGTGCGCCTCTACCCGGACCTGGTCGAGCCCGGCGGTCTCGCCCCCGCGCTCGTGGCGACCGCCGCCGCGCACCAGCTCGACGTGGGCGAGGTGACCGCGCCCGAGCAGGGGCGCAGCCGGTTCACCTGCGCCGAGATGACCTCCGCCCGGGGCGTGGTCTGCGTCAGCCTCGGCTCTCAGGCCCGCTACTTCATGATCGACCTGCGGGTGGACGGCGACGTCCAGGCCCGGGGCGACGCCACCGACCTGCTCCAGGTCGCGCAGGTGGCGGCCGCGTGGCGGGCCGGCATCACGCTCGCCGAGCTGACCGCGCGCTACCCGTTCATGGAGGAGATGCGGCGCCACCCGGTGGCGCAGGCCGGCTGAGACCGGGCACCCCAGCCCTGCCCGATCCAGGTCGACCGCCGCTCCCGGACGCGTCGTGTCGATCTAGGGTGATGCGATGACCGCCAGGCGCGTGACGACAGTACTGTTCGACTTCGCCTGGACTCTGTTCGCCAGAGACTCGGAGCGTTGGGTGGGCAACGCGGCGGCATCGATCGACCGGGCATTGGCTGCTGGCGAGGCGCACCGTATTGCTGGCGACTTCGCGGCACTGTTGCGGGGGACGGCCACGGATCCGGCCCACAGCGCCCGAGATCTGGATCCGCGAGTCTGGGATCGGGCGATCCTCACCGTGCTGGAACAGATTCCTGGGGTTGACCAGGCGCTGGCATCGGTCATGCACGAAACACACGCCGAAGCAATCGAGCCGTACGCCGACACCGTCGCCACGCTGTCCGCATTGCGTGACAGCGGTGTTCGCATCGGCGTCGTCAGCAACGTCGGCTGGGACATCCGCAAGTGCTTTGTGCGGCACGGACTCGACGGCTATGTCGATGCGTTCGTACTGTCCTACGAGGTCGGCTTCGTCAAACCGGACCCTCGGATCTGGGGCGCCGCCCTCGCAGCCCTCCATACGGCACCGGGCCAGACCCTGATGGTCGGTGATCATCCCGCTGGCGACGGCGGATCGGTTTCCGCCGGCATACCAGCGCTGATCCTGCCAATGGTGGATTCGCCCGCGCAGAAACGCGGATTCGAATACGTGCTCAGGCTTGCCCAGGTCCCGTCCTGACGGGTCTGCCGCTGGCACTCACGTGAAGCCCCTCGTGAAGTTGATCTCTCGGCAGAGACCTCCTTCATGCGAGGGCTTCACTCGCAAATTCACGTTGCCGCCGGTGCGCGGCGGCCGTACCGTGAGCGGCAACGTTCTGGTCCACCAGGGGAGTCCACCGTGTCGCAGCAGAACCGCACCCGCGCCGAGCGGCAAGCGCCGCGCGCCGGTGTCCTGCTGCCCGAATCGGGCACGGGCCGGCGACGGCAGTGGCAACCAGGGTGGTGGCGCGTCTAGCGCCGGCGCGACGATCCGCGCGAACCGCCCGCCCCAGACCGGAGCCGGGCGGTTCTCCGTGTCCGGGGTGAATCCGCCGACGGCGTCACGCCGCCGGAGGGCCGTTGGAGCAATTGGCAGCTCACCCGGTTCTCACCCGGGAGGCTACGGGTTCGAGTCCCGTACGGCCTACGTCAGACGGACATGAGCAAGGAGACGACGATGGGTTTCACCCCGCTGGCCGGTACCCGGGCACCGGTCCGGGTCTGGACCGACCCGTACGCGATCGAGGCGCAGGCGGCCCGGCAGCTGCGCAACATCGGCGCGCTGCCGTGGGTGCAGGGCGTCGCGGTGATGCCGGACGTGCACTTCGGCAAGGGCGCCACTGTCGGCTCGGTGATCGCGATGCGGCAGGCCGTGTCGCCGGCCGCGGTCGGCGTGGACATCGGCTGCGGCATGTCGGCGGTGCGGACCTCGCTGACCGCCGCCGACCTGCCCGACGACCTCGCGCCGCTGCGGTCGGCGATCGAGGCGGCGATCCCGGTCGGCTTCGCGATGCGTGACGACGCCGTCGATCCGCGCCGGGTCCGGGGGCTGGAGCAGGCGGGCTGGGACGAGTTCTGGCGGCGGTTCGGGACGCTGGACCGGAAGGTGGCGCAGCTCCAGACGCGGGCGCAGCGGCAGCTCGGGACGCTCGGCGGCGGCAACCACTTCATCGAGGTCTGCCTGGAGCAGGGTGGCGCGGACGACGGCCGGGTCTGGCTGATGCTGCACTCCGGTTCCCGCAACATCGGCAAGGAGCTGGCCGAGCGGCACATGGCGGTGGCGCGCGGCCTGCCGCACAACACCGACCTGCCGGACCGGGACCTCGCGGTGTTCCTCGCCGGCACGCCCGAGATGGAGGCGTACCGGCGGGACCTGTGGTGGGCGCAGGAGTACGCCCGGCGTAACCGGGCGGTCATGCTCGCCCTGCTCTGCCAGGTGGTCCGGGAGGCGTTCCCGCACGCCGGCTACGACGAGCCGATCTCCTGCCACCACAACTACGTGGCGGAGGAGAGCTACGACGGGGTGGACGTGCTGGTGACCCGCAAGGGCGCGATCCGGGCCGGCCGGGGTGACCTGGGCATCATCCCGGGCTCGATGGGCACCGGCTCGTACATCGTGCGCGGGAAGGGGAACCTCGACGCGTACTGCTCGGCGTCGCACGGCGCCGGGCGGCGGATGTCGCGGGGGCAGGCGAAGCGGACGTACAGCACCGCGGACCTGGCCGCGCAGACCGCCGGGGTGGAGTGCCGCAAGGACGCCGGTGTGGTCGACGAGATCCCCGGCGCGTACAAGGACATCACCGAGGTGATGGCCCAGCAGGAGGACCTGGTCGAGGTGGTCGCCCACCTCAAGCAGGTCGTCTGCGTGAAGGGTTGACCGGCAGGGCCGGCGTCGAGGGGGCGCCGGCCCTACCGGGTACGCCGGGCGACGCGTACGCCGATGGCGACCGCGCCGATGACGAGCAGTGCGGACAGGAACTGGAGGCCGGGGGAGTCGTCGGCCTCGCCGTACACGAAGCCGGTGACGCCGAGCACGACGGCGAGCAGGGCGACGACGACGGCCAGGTGTCTCATCGGTCCTCCTCGTCGGCGACCCATTCGAGCAGGTCGCCGGGCTGGCAGTCGAGCACCCGGCACATGGCCTCCAGGGTGCTGAAACGGACGGCCTTGGCGCGGCCGTTCTTGAGTACGGCGACGTTGGCCGGGGTGAGCCCGACGCGCTCGGCGAACTCGCCGACGCTCATCTTGCGCTTGGCCAGTTCGACGTCGATGCGCACGACGATCGGCATCAGATCACCGCTTCCATGTCGGTGCGCAGCGTGGTGGCCTGGCGCAGCAGCGCGCGCAGGACGACCATCAGCAGCCCCAGCACGCTGACGCCGGTGACCAGCAGGAACAGCAGCAGCGGCAACCCCGGGTCGTCGGCGTTGAAGCCGACGTAGAGGAACACACCGACGAGCACCACCCAGGCGGCGGCGACCGCCCAGACGATCCCGTCGACCCAGCCCAGGGACGCCTCGGTGAAGATGCGGTCGTTCTTGACCAGGGTGAGCAGGTGCCAGGTGCAGACGATCACCACCTGCACGCACAACACCCAGAAGATCGTCACCGCGGTGGCGGGCCACCGCAGGTACGCCATGTCCGGGTTCTCGCGCGCCATGTGCGCGAACTGCCCGGGCAGCGACATGGTCTGGAACAGCACCAGGATCGCGAACAGCAGGACCAGGAAGGCGCGGAGTGGTGTCACCGCGCGTTGCGCCGTCAACATGCATCGACTATCGCGCGGAACCTATCGAAAGTCAATCGGTATCACTCGCGCGACGGCCAACGGCGTACCTGACGTGCACCGCGTGGCGCGAGTGGTGCACGGCGCGGATCTCCAGGTCGACGTCCCGGTCGAAGCCCTCGAAGAGCCGCTTCCCGCGACCGAGGATCACCGGCGCGGTGGACAGGCCCAGCTCGTCGACCACGCCGGCCGCGAGCGCCTGCCGGATCACGTCGGCGCCCCCGCCGATGACCACCGCGCCGTCACCGGCCGTACGCCGGGCCGCCGCCAGCGCCGCGTCGAACCCGTCGACCATGAGGAAACCGGCGTCCGGGTCGGGCTGGTCGGCGGTGCGGTGGGTGAGCACGACCAGTGGAGCCTCGAACGGGTTGCTGCCGCCCCAGGCGCCGGCGCTGTCGTACATCCCCCGGCCGCACAGCGCGGCGCCGACGCCCGCCAGCAGCTCGTCGAAGTACGCGCGGTCCTCGCCGGTCATGCCGGTGCCGGGTTCGCGCGGCGTGTCGTACGTCCACGGCCCGCCCATCACCCAGTGGTGCAGCCGCTCGCCGCCGACGCCCAGCCCCTGGCCCGCGTGGTCGTCCGGACCGGTGACGTACCCGTCCAGGGACACGGTGACGAACGCCCGCACCCGGCCCCGCGTTTCCTTGGTGCTCATGCTTCCTCCCGGAGATCGGAGAACACCGACCCAGGGCAGACCGGCGGCCGATGCCGGACTCATCGGCGCCGTCGGTCCGGCGTCAGCCGTACACCGGATGTTCCGCCTGGAACGCCAGCCGCCGGTCCGCGCCGGCGGCCAGCTCGGCGAGGACGTCGTCGAGGTCCAGGAACGTCTGCCAGCGCTCCTGGCCGGTGATGGCGGCGAGCCGGTCGACCACGAGCTGCTCCAGGTCGGTGACCCGGCGGCCCTTCCACACCTTGTCGGCGAGGCTGACCAGCAGGTCCTCCAGCTGCACGCCGGGGGAGTGCCAGGCGGCGTGGGTGACGGCGAAACGGGCCCGCTCCTCCGGTACGCCGAAGCGCAACAGCAGCTGGTAGCCCGCCTCCTCGTGCGCCGACCCGGGGCCGGTCAGCTCGCCGGGGTGCTCGACCTTGCCGAGGTCGTGCACTGCGGCGCCGAACAGCACCGCCTGCCTGTCGAACGGCACCGCGCCGAACCGGTCGGCGAACGCGGCGGTCAGGTGCCAGGCGACGTCGTGCACCAGCCGCAGGTGCGCGCCGAGGCGCGGCGGGGCGGCGAGGGCGTCCAGCAGCTCGACCGCCACGCCGGGAAGCGGGAGCAGCGGCGGGTCGCCCGGTTCGGTGAGGGCGCGGCGCAGCGCGTCGGAGGTCATCGGGGCGAGCGTACCGGGCCGCCACGGGCTCACCTCTGGTGATGGACGAGCAGCCGAGCGTGAAGCGGCCACTCGTCCGATTCCGGTGCGTCGATCCACTCGCGAGTGTGGGGGCCACGTCTCACACGGGGGTTGTCGAATGACCGCAATGAATCGTCGTGCCCTGCTGCGTACCGCCGCGCTGACCGGAGTCGCCGCCGCGACCGGGCTGGCCGTCGGGCCCCACGCCGCGTCCGCCGCGCCCGCGTCCGCCGCCGACGTGGTGAACGGGTCGTGGCTGGTCAGCGTCGGCTGGGGTGTGCTCCAGGTCGACCCGGGCCGCACCACGCCGCGGGAGTTGCTGCCGAACGGGGACCACGCGAAGGCCTCGCCGGACGGCCGGTACGTGGCCTGGGTAAACACGGCCCGCTCGGGCGACGGCACGCTGGAGCCGTACGTGGCCGTGTACGACCGGGTCACCGGCCAGAAGCGCACACTGCTCGCCGACCCGTTCGGTGTCCGCTACGGCGCGCCGACGTGGTCGCCGGACGGCACCGAGATCGCGCTGGTCACCGGGCAGGGCAACGACCGGCTGATCGCTGTGGACGTGGTCACCGGCGCCACCCGCGTGCTGGTCGAGGGGCACTCCATGAGGGACCCGGACTGGTCCCGGGACGGCTCGATGATCGTCGTACGGTGGCGCAGCCGTTCGCAGGGCTGGCAACTGCGGGTGCTGGAACTCGCGACCGGCACGGTGCGGCCGATCTACACGCCGGTGGCGGGCGAGATGTTCATCTCGCCGGTCTTCATGCCCGACTCCGGGCGCGTCGTCTTCTGCACCAACCGCTGGCACCTGGACCGGGAGGTCTACAACCAGTCGCTGGCGTCGGTGCGCATCGGCGGCACCGGGCTGAAGAAGCTCACCGACGAGCCCCGGTTCTACCTGTCGCCGGTGTTCTCCCCGGACGGCCGCTACTGCGCCGCGCTGTCGATCCCGCCGGAGAACGAGTACCCGGACGGCGGCAACATCATCGTGTCCACCAGTGGCTTCGGCGAGCAGTGGTGGATCCCCGGCGACGAGTACGACGACAGCACCCGGCTGGACTGGGCGCGGGCGATCTGACGTAGCGCCGCGCGCACATCCGGTGGGCCGGATGTGCGCGCCGCCGGGCGTAACCGGTGCGAGGCTTGGTGCGGACGCCGCCGAAGGGGCCGGCGTCCGCTGTGGAGGGGTGATGGCCGAGCCGCCGACCGGGACGTCGTCGCACCGCGCGCAGGCGCACGGCAGGCACGCCAACCACCGCCGCTACCACGACGGCGCCGAGGTCGACGGGTACGTCGACGACCCGTACCACCGGGTGCGCCGCGCGGTCGCGGCCCGGCTGATGGCCGAGGGGGTGACCCGACGCGGGCCGGTGCTGGAACTGGGCTGCGGACCGCGCGGCATGCTCGACCCGGCCGCGCTGCCCGGCCCGGTGGTGCTCGCCGACACGGCCGAGACGGCGCTGCGCACGGCCCGCGCCGCGGCCCGCGGGCGGGCGCTGCCGGTCTGCCTGGACGCCACCCGCGGGCTGCCGTTCCGGGCGGGCAGCTTCGCCGGGCTGCTCGCCGGCGAGCTGATCGAGCACGTGTACGACCCGCTGGCGCTGCTGCGGGAGTGCCACCGGGTGCTGGCGCCCGACGGCCTGCTGGTGCTCACCACGCCGAACCTGGCGCCGGTGCAGGACCGGCTGGCGTTCCTCGCCGGGCGGGCGCCACGTCAGGTCGATCCGCTGCACCCGTACCTGTGGCTGCACATCCGCCCGTTCACCGCCTCGCTGCTGCGCCGGACGCTGCGCCGGGCCGGGTTCACGCCGGTGGCGCTGCGGTCCAACGAGGTCGGCTGGCGGCTGCCGGGCGGCCGGTGGGTGGCCTCGCGGCGGCTGGCCCGCGCCGCACCGGGGCTCGGCGGTTCGCTGATCTGCGCCGCCCGCCGGCACGGCGCACCGCCACCACCGCAGAACAGGGCGTGATGGCGACATTGACAGCGGGCTATCATGGAGGTTCCGTCGTCGACCGGGGGATGTCATGACGCGCCTGCTCGCCTGGGTCGTGACCAATCTCGACGCGTTCATCGGCCTCGTCCTGGCCCTCACGGTGTCCGTGCTCGGCCTCACCAACGCGGTCGACCAGGAGGTCGTCAACAGCGCGATCCTGCTGGTCCTGGGCCTGCTCGCGCAGGCGATGCTGCGGGACCGGCTGCGCCGGCGCACCACCGAGCGGGAGGTCCGCCAGGTCATCTCGGACACCCGGGACCGGCTGACCGACCTGGTGCCGCAGATGCAGGAGATCACCGGGCCGGAGGGCGCGCTGAACCGGGCCCGCGAGGCCATCGACAGCGTCTCCATGGTGCGCGTGCTGCACGGCAGCGAGGTCGGGCAGGCGCTCGCCGAGGCGCGGCGGCACACCGACCAGTGGAGCTTCAAGGGCGGCACCGGCACCTACCTGCGCGCGGTCACGCTGCCGGACTGCCTGGAACACGCCCGGCGGCGCAACGCCACGCTCACCGTCGCGATCGAGATCATCGACCCGACCGACGAGGAGGTCTGCGAGCGGTACGCGCGGTTCCGGCGCAGCCTCGACCCGGACGCGCCCGGCGAGCCGTGGACCGTCGACCGCACCCGCAAGGAGTCGTACGCGACCGTGCTGGCCGCCTGCTGGCACCTGCAACGCTCCGGCCTGCTCACCATCGACGTCCGGCTCTCCGCGCAGATGACCACGTTCCGCTACGACCTCTCCTCCTCCTGCGTCGTCATCACGCAGGAGAACCCGCAGACGCCCGCGCTGCGCATCGACCGCGGCGAGGTCTACTACAACCGTTTCAACATCGAGCTGGACTACAGCCGCCGGCAGAGCCGGCGCGTGCCGATCGAGGCGGCGGCCCAGGTCAAGCTCGACGACGAGCCGTCGGTCGAGCAGGTACGGCGGTTGTTCACCGCCCTCGGCCTGACGCTGCCCCGGTCCTTCGGCGACCGTGAGGTCGCCGGCATCATCGGCAAGGCCGTCCAGGCGAGGAACCCCTACTCATGACCAGTTACGCCGACCTCGAACGGGAGATCGACCGGGGCACCCGGCCGGAGATGCTGCGCGGCTGGGTGCTGGACGTGCTCGGCGACGTCGCCGACGGGCGGCGGCCGCTGCGCGCGGTCCGGCACCCGCTCGGCTTCACCTGCCTGCCCGTGGAACGCGACGGCCCGGACGGCATCTGCGTGCACGCCTGGCCGGCCGACCCGCCGCCGGTGCGCCCGACCACCTCCACCATGCACTCGCACAGCTGGGACCTGCTCAGCCACGTGCTGCACGGGACCGTCCGCAACGAGCTGATCGAGGTCGACGACGCGCCGGCCGACCCGGCCTGGCGGATCTACGAGGTGCACAGCCTCGGCGAGGTGGACGAGATGGCCGCCACCGACCGGCTGGTCACCGCGATGACCGCGACGGTGGAGACGCACTCGGCAGGCGACTCGTACGCGCTGCGCGCCGGCGGCTTCCACACCTCGGAGGTCGACGCCGGTGAGCCGGCGGTGACAGTGGCGCTCGGCCGGACCACTCCCGGCGCGTGCGACCTGAGCCTCGGCGCGGTGGACGGGCGCAGCCACCGGGTACGCCGGGACCGCTGCGACGCGGCGGAGACCGCGCGGATGGCGCGGGAGATCGCGCGACTGGTGGCACGGGGCTGACTGGCTGGAGGAGCCATGGACGTGGAGCCGAGCAGAGGCGGGCCCGACCTGCGCGACGCGCACCGGTTCGCGGTGGAGGCAGCGCAGGCGGCGGGCCGCCTGCTGCGCCGGGGCACCCGGGGGGAGGTGCACGCCCGGGCCAAGAACGACACCGGTGACCTGGTGACCGACCTCGACCTGGCCGCCGAGCGGCTGATCGTCGACCGGATCCGGGCCCGCTGGCCGGAGCACGGCGTGATCGCCGAGGAGGGCGGCGAGTACGCCCCGGACACCGCGTGGGCGTGGCTCGTCGACCCGCTGGACGGCACCAACAACGTGGCGATCGGGCTGCCCGCGTACGTGGTCGGGATCGCCCTGTGCGACAACGGCTCGCCGGTGCTCGGCGTGGTGCACGACCCGGTCGCGGGCCGTACCTGGTCGGCGGTGCGCGGCCGGGGCGCGTTCGTGCACGCGTCCGGCCCGGCCGCGCGGCCGCTGCGGGCCGCGCAGCGCCCGGTGCCGTCCGCGCCGGTGCTGGCCTGGACCCAGGGGCACGAGGTACGCCGCGACGACAGCACCGCCCGGGCGTTGAAGGTGGTGCTGGACACCAGCGCGCGCCGGGTGCTGCAACTGTGGGCGCCGTTGCTGTCCTGGGTGATGCTGGCCCGGGGCGACATCGACGGCATCGTCGGCTACCGTCCCGAGGCGGTCGACCTGCCGGCCGGGATGCTGCTCGCCGTCGAGGCCGGCATGGCGGTCCGGGCGCTCGACGGCGGCACTTTCGACGACCGGTACGGCTGCCCCGCCGACCGGCGCAGCTTCGTGGCCGGGCCGCCGGAGACCATCGACCGGCTGGTCAAACTGGTCACCGCGGCACAGTGGATCGAGCCGCAGGTCCGCCGCCTCACCCCGGTCGGTCTCGGCTCGGTCGGCTGGTGAGCCGGGTCGGCTAGCCTCGGCGGGATGGCCGCCAGACAGCTCAAGATCGGGCTCCGGGTCCGCGACCTGGACCGCTCCCACCGGCTCTACCTGCGACTCGGCTTCAAGGAGATCCCGCAGACCGACCAGACGAACCTGCGTTACCTCACGTTCGGCCACACCTGGCTGATCCTGTCCGACCTGCACCGCCACGGGCACCACAACGCGGAGCGGGAACGCGAGGTCAAGGCCGGGCCGCCGGGGCTCGGTGTCGTCCTCACCGTGCCCACCGCCGACCTGGACGCCACGTACGCGCTGTGGCGCGACGAAGGGCTGCCGGTGACGCTGGAGCCGGAGGACGTGGGATGGGCGCGGATCTTCTACGGGCTCGACCCGGACGGCTACGAGGTCATGTGCGAGCAGTTCCACCCCGTCACGGGCGCCTGACCGTACGTGCCGGATGTTGCCGCCTGTTCATACGATTCGATGCCACGCCGCCGTGGCTAGGCTCCTCGCGTGTTCTCGCTGAGCAGTCCACATCAGACGGAAACCGGCCGGCCGATCGGGCCGCGCCATGGGTGAGCCGGACGAGTACTGGACGGACGTGCGGGACCGTTGGTCGCGGGTCGTGTCCGCTGTCGACAACTCCGGCGCCGGCCACTCGGGTGGCGGGCGGGTGTCGATCGCCGAGACCACGCGACGACCCACGAGTGACATCATCCCGGTGTTGGTGGCGGGCCAGCGCGGGGTCGGGAAAAGCGCGCTGTACCAGGCGTTGCTCGGCGACAACGGCTACATCCGGCGGCGGGACGAGGACCATGTGCCGCACCGCCTCGCGCTCGCGTCCGGCCGGCGCCAGGCCCATGTGACGCTGGTGGTGAGCCCCGGCCAGACCGCGGGCGGCGACTACTCCTCCGGCGAGGTGGACAAGTGGGACGCCATGCTCAAGCCGCCGAACCACCCGACGGGCGTCATCTACGTCGCCGCCGCCGGGTACGACGAGCCGTGGGATCCCCGCGAGGTCAACGTCCTCGAGGAGCGGCGGCAACGGCGTGAGGACGAACTCCGTCGGCAGGTCGAGGCCCGGCTCTGGGAGCAGTGGCAGGCATCCCTCGACGCGACGCCCACCGAGGAGGAGCGGCGGGACCGGGCCGAGCAGATCGCCCGCGAGGTCGAGGCGGCGATCCCGTCGCCGTCCGAGCAGCTCTGGGCGCAGAACCGGAACGTCGAACTCGAGCACTTCTCCCGGTTCTGCCAGAACCTGCTGCCCTGCTGGGTCGACAATCCGGCCGCCAAGGACCTCTGGTTCGTCCTGGCGGTCACCAAGGCCGACCTCTACTGGACCGACCAACTGGGCCAGGTCGAGGAGTACTACCTGCCGGGCGCCGACGGTGAGCCCACATCGGACTTTCAGCGACAGTTGGTCACTCTCATCCGTGCCTTCGGCCACCGCAATCGCCCCCGGCTGGCTGTGCTGCCGGTCGCCGGCCGCCGGCAGGACTACCGCTTCATCCCTGGAGTCGGTGAGAAACAGGCGATGTTCGACGACATGAAGTTCGCCGCGGTGCAGCGGAGCCTCCGGACGACCGTGGGAGAGTTCTGTGGGCTGGGATCCTGAGCGGGGCGGTGACCTGTCCGGCCCGGAGTTCGAGCGGCTCCTCGGTGGCGCGGAGCACCTGCTGACCCGGGTGGACGCGGCGCGGGAGCGGCTGCGCTGGTACGAGGCACTGCGGGCGGTCGTCCTGGCCGTACTGGTCCTCGTGGGCCTGGTCGCGGCCGTGTCGGCGTCCGACTGGTGGACCGGGGCGGGCGTCGCGGCAGGTGCCACGGTGGTCGTCGCGTGGTTCGCCGGGACCTTCCGCCGAAG
The DNA here is from genome assembly GCF_007827635.1 of Micromonospora sp. CNZ296. NCBI lineage: Bacteria > Bacillati > Actinomycetota > Actinomycetes > Micromonosporales > Micromonosporaceae > Micromonospora > Micromonospora sp. CNZ296. Next base: position 11,407 of record NZ_VISW01000018.1, on the reverse strand, counting down.
CGTCGTCAAGCCGCTGCTGAGCCAGATCTACCGCGACGAGAAGCTGATGGTCGCCACCGTGAACATGCTGCGCGAGCTGCTGCCGCTGCTGAGCCACGACGAGCGGTGGAGCGAGGTGAGGCAGGATCGAAGCCGCCTGCGTCTCGGCCGCTTCCCCATCGAGCCACGGGGCCTGTGATGGCGCGGACGGAGAACGCGGCAGGCGGTCGGCGCGAGGCCGGCATCTGGCTCGTCGCCGGACGTGTCGGTGTCGCGCTCGGCGTGGTCAACGGGATCGTGCAGGTCGTCCGAACCGTCGTCGCCGGGCGGGTGGGAATCCGTGGCGTGCTCACCGACGGGTGGGTGCTCGGCAGCGCGGCGCTGACCGGAGGCTTCGCTCTGGTGTTCGGAGCGGTGATGGTGCTGTACGCCCGCTTCTGGTTCCGGTCGAGCCCGTTCGACGACTTCCGCCCGGACCGGCAGGCCGTGCGCCGGCGCATCGACCGTGGCGGCTGGAGCCTGGCCGGGCTCGGCGCGGTGATCCTCGCCGCCACCGGGGCGGCCTGGTTGACCCTTCGCTGAGCGGCGCTCCGGCGGCTCAGGCGACCGGCCGCGACGGCACTCGGTCAGCCAGGAAATCGGTCCAGGTCCGCACACCTCTCGCGGCGCCCGGCCGGGCGAGGTTCGCGCCTTCCCGGTACGCCCGGCCGGCCCGCCCGGGGATGTATACCGGCAGGCGTGCCCGGCGCTTCCCGGCGGCGGTCAGGTAGTCGGTCAGCATCTCGCCGATGCCGTACGTGTCCGGCCCGGCCAGGTCCGGCACCAGCCCGGCCGGTGCGCCGAGCGTGAGTTCGGCCAGCCGGGCCGCCACCTCGGCCGCGTCGACCGGCTGCAACCGCAGGCCGCCCGGCACCGGCACCACCGGCAGTCTCGTCATCGCCGTCAGCATGGTGAACACCAGGTCGTGCACCTGCGCGGCGCGCAGCACGGTCCAGGGCACGCCGGAGTCCGTCACCGCGCGCTCGGCGTCGAGCTTGGACCGGATCCAGGCCAGCGGCACCCGGTCGGCGCCGGTCACCGAGATGTGCACCAGGTGGGCCACAGCGGCCCGGTGCGCGGCGCGGGCCAGGTGGGCGGTGGCACGGTCGTCGCCCTTCGCGCCGCCGGCCAGGTGCAGCACAGTGGACACCCCGCTCAGGGCGGGGCCGAGGTCCGCGCCGCTGAGCAGGTCGGCGGCCACGTGGGTGACACCGTCACCGGGCCGCCCGCCGCGCCGGCTGAGCACGCGCACCGGGTGCCCGGCGGCGCGCAGCAGCGGCACGACGTGCCGGCCGATCGTGCCGGTGCCGCCGGTGACCAGAATGGGTGCGTTCATCGTCGTCCTCCCGTTGTCGGTGCTGCCACCTCGACCCGCGCCGGCCTGCCGACGTGACAGGTGTGACGGCTGTCACCTGTGGTCACATCGGTGACCCGGCGCGGGTCGAGTCGATGTGCGGGAGGGGAGGCTCAGGTGATGGACCTGGCGGAGCGGTTCGAGCGGGAGCGGCCACGGCTGCGCGCGGTGGCGTACCGGCTGCTCGGGTCGCTCACCGACGCCGAGGACGCGGTGCAGGAGACCTGGCTGCGGCTGTCCCGCACCGACGCGGACACCGTGGAGAACCTCGACGCCTGGCTCACCACTGTGGTCGCCCGGGTCAGCCTCAACACGCTGCGGTCCCGCGCCGCCCGCCGGGAGGACCCGCTGGACGTACGCCTGCCCGACCCGGTGGTGGACACCGGCGCCGACGATCCGGCGCACGCCGCGGTGCTCGCCGACTCGGTGGGGCTGGCGCTGCTCGTGGTGCTGGACACGCTGACCCCGGCCGAGCGGCTCGCGTTCGTGCTGCACGACATGTTCGGCGTGCCGTTCGACGAGATCGGCCCGCTCGTCGACCGCTCACCGGCGGCGGCCCGGCAGCTCGCCAGCCGGGCCCGCCGCCGGGTACGCGGACAGGCGCCCACGCCCGATCCCGACCTGACCCGGCAGCGGGCGGTGGTCGACGCCTTCCTCGCCGCCGCCCGCGACGGTGACCTCGACGCGCTGATCGCGGTGCTGCACCCGGACGTGGTGCTGCGCTCCGACGCCGGGACCGCCCGCGCCCGCCACACGGTCGTGCTCACCGGCGCGACGACCGTGGCGGCGCAGGCCACCACGTTCGGCCGGCTGTTCCCGCACGCCCGGCCGGTGCTCGTCAACGGCGCCGCCGGGGTGCTGGTGACCGCCGGCGACCGCCGGCTGTCGGTGATGGCGTTCACCGTCACCGGCGGACGGATCGCCGCCGTGGACGTGATCGCCGACCCGCGCCGGCTGGCCGCGCTCGGCCTCGCCGGCTGACCCGGAGTCGCGGACCGTCAGTCGACCAGAACCAGATTGGCCATGTCGACCACCGGCCGGAATCCGAGCCGGGCGTAGAGCCGGTTCGACACCGGGTTGGCCTGGTCGGTGAACAGGCACACCCGCGCGCCCTCGGCGGTGAGCAGCCGGCACACCTCGGCGACCGCGTTGCCGGCCCAGCCGCGTCCGCGCTGCCCGGGTGGCGTGTAGACCGGTCCGACGCGGGCCACGCCGAACGACGGCGGATTCGCGGCGGTCAGGTGCACCGGAGCCCCCGACTCGTCGGTCCAGAACCAGACCCGCCCGTCCCGGATGCGGCGCAGCAACTCGGCGCGGTCGGGCGTCTCGTGTGCGCTGGTGCCGGGCGGGCGGCCCGCCTGCTCGTCGGCGTCGGCCGTGAACGCGCCGAACCAGGTGGCGACCAAGTCGACCTCGTCCGGCCCGGCGGCCCGCAGCGCGCCGGGCACCGGAGCCGGTGGTGCCAGTTGGTCGAGCACGTGCAGCCGGGTGTGCTGGGCCACAGCGACCCGGCCGCCGTTCAGGCGGGCCACCTCGTCGGCGCAGGCGCGCGCGGCGGGCAGCGCGCCGTTCACCGCGCGGATCCGCTCGCCGCGCCTCTGCCACGCCCGGGCCAGCGCCACCGCGGCCTCTTGCGGCATCGGCAGCAGGAACGGCGGTCGCGGCGGGAACGGCGCGGTACGCATCGCGGCGCCCACCACCGCCCCGGAGGCGTCCCGCACCACCAGCCACCAGTCGTCCTCGGGCAGCGCGACGCCCTCGGCGCGGCGGGCCGCCATCCGCTGCGCGACGGTGGCGACGACCGTGCCGACCACCGGGTCGGCGGCCAGGTACGCCCCGGCGGCGGCGAGGAACTCGCCCGGGTCGGTGCAGAAGTGCAGCGTGGGTGCGGCGGTCATGCGGGCACGGTAGCCACCGCCCGGGATCGGGCCGTACCGGTTTTTCGCCCCGGCGAAGGTGGGCGATGCCGCGATGCTAGGCGCCGGGACCGACAAGAAGCGCCGTCACGGTGGCGGCCGTGGCGAGCACGGCGAGCGCGGCACTGGTGGCCACGAACCGGCCCAGCGGCACGGCGACCCCGGCGGCCCGGCAGCGCTCGTACCAGATCAGTGTCGCCAGCGACGCCCACGGCGTGGCCAGCGGACCCACGTTCGTGCCGATCAGCAGCGCCAGCAACTGGGTGTGCCGGTCGGCCGCGATCACCGCCTCGCCGGCCAGGTACGCGGGCAGGTTGTTCACCGCGTTGCTGAACAGCGCGCCGACCGCGCCCGCCCGCAGCGCCCCCTCCGCGCCCGGGTCGGTGCCGATGAGCGTGCCCATCACCGTGTCCAGGCCGTGCCGGCCGATGGTCTGCACCACGAGGAACAGCCCGGTCACGAACACCAGCAGCCGCCACGGCACCAGCGCCGGACGCAGCCGGTGCCGGGCCCGGACCGCGAAGCCGGCGACCAGGATCGCGGCGGCCGCCCCGGAGGCGATGCCGATCTCCACCCCGGCCAGGATCCCGGCGACGAACAGCAGGCAGGCCGCCAGCGCGGTGCGGTAGAGCACCCGGTCCGGCGGCACGTACGGCGGCGGCGGGACGAACGGGTCGGCCCCGGCGCGCGCCGGCCGCCAGTACCACCACCACAGCAGCAGCGCGGTCACCGCGACGGCGACCAGTTGCGGCCACCACATCCGGGCCGCCCACGGCACCGGGTCCAGGTCGACCCGGTCGCTGGCCAGGATGTTCGTCAGGTTGGACACCGGCAGCAGCAGGCTCGCCGTGTTCGCCAGCCACACGGTGGTCATGGCCAGCGGCGTCGGCGGCACGTTCAGCGCCCGGGCCAGCGCGATCATCACCGGCGTGAGCAGCACCGCCGTGGTGTCCAGGTTGAGCGCGATCGTGGTCACCGAGGCGAAGCCGACGCACAGCCAGAACAGGGCCCGGAAACTGCCCCGCGCGGTCACCGCCACCCGGGTCGCGAGCGCGTCGAACACCCCGGCCACGGCGGTCAGCTCGGCCAGCACCACCACCGTGCCGAGGAAGATCAGGATGGGGATGATCCGCCGCATCGTCGCCTCGGCGTCGGCGCGGGGGAGCAGCCCGGTGAGCACGAACACCGCGCCGAGCACGGCCAGCCCGATCGCGATCCAGTCCAGCACGTGCAGGCGGCCCCAGCGGGAACGGTCAGGCACGGCGTTCGGCGGATCGCCGGGGGTCTCCACGAGGGATGATCCTCGCACATGCCGGCGCGGGCGCAGGAGCCGACGCGGGACGATCCGAGCTGCCGAGGGTGTCGATCTGTTGACCGTCGGTGGCCATAATGACCATGTGGTTGTAGGCGCGCACCCCACCCGGTCCGACCGCCCCATCGATTTCTTCATCAGCTACTCGCCCGCCGACGAACGCTGGGCCACGTGGCTGGCGTGGGAGTTCGAGGCGGCCGGCTACCGCACGCTGCTGCAGGCGTGGGACTTCGTGGCAGGCACCAACTTCATCGACTTCATGGACCGTGGCGTCCGCGAGGCCGAGGTGGTGGTGGCGGTGCTGTCCGAACGCTACCTGCACTCCACGTACGGCAAGCTGGAGTGGCAGGCCGCGCTGCGCGCCGACCCGGACGGCACCGGCAACAAGCTCGTCACGGTACGCGTCGAGGACTGCCCGATCGACGGCCTGCTCGCCACCATCACCTATGTGGACCTGGTCGGCGTGGACGACCCGGCGCAGGCCCGCAACCGGGTGCTCGACCGCATCCGGGAGGCGCTCGACGGCCGGGCCAAGCCGATGCGGCAGCCGGCGTTCCCGCACCACCCGGCCGACCCGCACGGGGTGCTCGCCGCACCGGCCGCCGGAGCGCCCGCGCCCCGCCGCGCCCGGCGTACCCCGATCAACCCGCCGCCGTTCCCGCCCGCCGCGGCGGCGCCACCGACCGCCCGGGACACCGTCACCGTGCTCCAGGTCGCCGGGCCGCGCTTCGGCCGGGGCGTGATCACCCCCGGCGCGCCGGTCACCCCGGGCGAGGTGCAGGAACACCTGATGGGCGACCTCACGCTGCTGATGAACGACGGCGTGCCCCGGCCGGACCTGCTCGTCGTCGCCGGCAACCTCACCGAGTCGGGCAGCCCGCGCGAGTTCTCCGACGCGCTGAGCTTCCTCACCGGCCTGCGGGTGCTGCTCGGGCTGGAGCCGCACCGGCTCGTCGTGGTGCCCGGCCCGCGCGACGTGACGATGGCCGCCTGCCGCGCGTACTTCGCCACCTGTGAGGCCGACGACGTCGACCCGCAGCCGCCGTACTGGCCGAAGTGGCGGCACTACGCGCGCCTGTTCGACGACCTCTACCAGGGCCTCGACGACCGGATCTTCGACAGCGAGCAGCCCTGGACGCTGTTCCCGGTGCCCGACCTGCGGGTGGTGGTGGCCGGGCTGAACTCCACCATCGCCATCACCCACCGCGAGGAGGACCGGTACGGCTTCCTCGGCGAGGCGCAGTCCAGCTGGTTCGCCCAGCGGCTGCGCCACTACCAGCAGTCCGGCTGGCTGCGGCTGGGCGCGATGGCGCACGCGCCGGGGGCGCGCAGCCCGTACGCCGACGAGGTGCCGCCGGACCCGGTGTCGCTGCGCGACCGGGGCTCGGTCAACCGGCTGGTCGGCCCGATGCTCGACCTGCTGCTCTCCGACGCCGCGCCGTCGGCCCGGGTGGACCCGGTGGTGCCGCTGGCCGCCGCGCCCCGCGACGGCCGGGCGCAGGTGCTGCGGCTGGGCGCGGACGGGATGACCCGCTGGGTGCTCGGCCGCGACGACCGGCTGGCCGGCGGCGCGGTGACCGCCGTGTCCTGGCCGCACGCCGAGGCCACCTTCGGCGCGTCCGGCCCGGCCCAGGTACCCGACCCGCGCCGTCCGGTCGCCGTCGAGGGGGCCACCCAGGGCGCCGCGGTGGCCGCCGCGCCGGTCGCACCGGTGCAGCGGCTGCTGGACCGGCTCGCCGAGGTCTGCGAGGCCCGCTACGACCGGGTGGTGGTGCGCCGCGTCGGCACCGACCCGCCGCACCTCTACATCAGCTACCGCTCCGACGGGGTGGTCCGTCAGCAACGCGTCGGCGCGCACGTGGGCACCCCCACCGCCGCCGACGTGGACGTCTTCGCCCGGCGGGTGCACGCCACCGACCCGGACATCGCCTCCGAGCTGGTCTACGACGGCGACCGCGTGCCGCGCGGGCTCGCCGAGGAGGCACAGCGGCGGGGCGTACGCGTGCTGCACCTGACCGAGTTCCAGGGCCTGCTCGACCTGCGCGAGTACGTCGCCGCGCAGACCGCCCGGCTTCAGGCGGACCGGCTCTACCCGCCCGGGCAGTACGTGCCGCAGCGCTACCGCCACCTCGTCGGCGCCGACCAGCGCGTCCGCGACGACGTGGTGGACGAGCTGCTGGAGACCGTCTCCGCGCCGGACGGCCGGTTCGTGCTGGTGCTCGGCGACTTCGGCCGGGGCAAGACGTTCGCGTTGCGGGAGGTGGCCCGGCGGCTGCCCACGGCCGCGCCCGACCTGATCCCGATCCTGGTGGAGCTGCGGGCGCTGGACAAGGCGCACTCCGTGGACGGCCTGGTCGCCGCGCATCTGGCCAACCACGGCGAGCAGGTGATCGACCTCAAGGCGTTCCGCTACATGCTGCGCCAGGGTCGCATCGTGCTGCTGTTCGACGGGTTCGACGAGCTGGTCGCCCGGGTGACGTACGACCGGGCGGCCGACCACCTGGAGACGCTGCTCCAGGCCGCCGAGGGCAACGCGAAGATCGTGGTGAGCAGCCGTACCCAGCACTTCAAGACCAACTCGCAGGTGCTGACCGCGCTCGGCGAGCGGGTCGGCCTGCTGCCGCACCGGCGCGTGCTCGCGGTGGAGGACTTCACCCCCGGGCAGATCGAGGCGTTCCTGCGCAACCGGTACGGCGGCGACGAGCGGGCCGCCCGCGAGCGGATGGACCTGCTCGCCGGCGTGAAGGACCTGCTCGGGCTCTCCCGCAACCCGCGCATGCTCGGCTTCATCGCCAACCTGGACGAGGGGCGGCTCGCCGCCGTGGCCGGGGCGGGCGGCACGTTCAGCGCCGCCGCGCTGTACCGGGAGATCCTGGAGTCCTGGCTGGACTTCGAGGAGCGCCGCACCCAGGGCATCCCGGGCGCACCGGTCAGCCTGCGCCGGCCCGAGCTGTGGCAGGCGGTCAGCCGGCTGGCGTTCCAGCTCTGGGAGAGCGGCGAGGCATACCTGCGCCTGGCCGAGCTGGCCGAGTCCACCGGTCAGCTCGCCGGGCGGGCCGACTCGCGGCTGTCCGGCCCGCAGGCTGCGCACGCGGTCGGCGCGGGCAGCCTGCTGGTCCGTACCGACGACGGGTTGTTCGGGTTCATCCACACCTCGGTGATGGAGTGGCTCGTGGCCGAGGGGGTGGCCGAGCAGATCAACAGGGGCGAGGAGCCGGGCGCGCTGGCGGTCCGGTCGCTGTCCGCGCTCGCGGTGGAGTTCCTCGGCGACCTCGCCGACCCGGCCCGCTGCACCGCGTGGACCGCCCGGGTGCTCGGTGACGAGTCGGCGGGCGAGACGCTGCGCGCCAACGCGCTGCGGCTGTCCGCCCGGCTGCGCCTGCCCGACCGGGCCGATCTGCGCGGCGCGGTGCTGCGCGGCGAGGACCTGTCGCACCGCGAGCTCGCCGGGGCCGACCTGACCGGGGCCGACCTGACCGACGCGCGGCTGGTCGCCACGAACCTGACCGAGGCGCGGCTGGAACACGCCCGGCTGCGCGGCGCCCGCCTGGACCAGGCCCGCCTCGCCGGGGCCGACCTGCGCGACGCGGAGATGGCCGGGGCCCGCCTGTTCCGTACCGACCTGCGGGGTGCGCGCGTGGCCGGCAGCAGCTGGCACCGCACCGCGCTGATCGATGTCAGCGCCGACCCGGCGCTGCTGCGCGCCCCGGAACTGCGCGGCGCCGTCGTCGCGCCGGGCCGTCCGGTCGCGCCGGGCCTGGCCCCGCCCGCCGTGGGCGTCGGCTACGGCTTCGAGGTGGGCCGGCTGCCGGTGCCGGTGGCGTACAGCCCGGACGGCGCGGTGCTCGCCGTCGGCAGCGACGACGGCGGTGTGCTGCTCTGCGACACCGCCACCGGGCTGCCGGTGCGCACGCTCCAGGGACACCGGTCCCGGGTGTACGCGGTCCGCTACGACGCCGCGTCCCACCAGCTCGTCACCGGCTCGGCCGACCTCACCGTACGGCTGTGGGACGCCGACCACGGCGACGTGCGGCACGTCATCGAGGACGTCTTCACCGGCTGGGTGTGGCCGATGCTCACCGACGGCCGCCGCGGCCGCCTGGTGGTCGGCGACGCGGCCGGCGTGGTGCGGCTCTACGACACCCGTGGCGCCCGGCTGCGTCACGAGTGGCCCGGCCACTCCGCGCCGATCTGGGGCACCTCGTTCAGCCCGGACGGGCGGCGCGTGGTGGTGGCCGACAGCGCCGGCACGGTCCGCGGCTGGGACATCCCCACCGGCAAGCTGGCGTTCGAGGTGCAGGAGCCCGAGGTGGTCTACCGTGTCGTGCACTCACCGGACGGCCGGCTGCTGGCCGCCGTCGGGCAGCATGGCCGCATCTGGATCCGCCGGGCCACCGACGGCGAGCTGCTGCGCGCGCCGCGCGGCCACGAGGCCGACGTGTACGCCCTCGACATCCACCCCGACGGCACGCTGATGGCCACCGGCGACACGCACGGCGCGCTGCGGCTGTGGGAGACCGAGACGGGCCGGCCGGTGCGGGTGCTCGGCCGGCAGCGCGGCGCGATCTACAGCGTCCGGTTCAACGGCGACGGCAGCCTGCTCGCCACCGCCGCCAGCGACGGCGCGATCCAGCTCTGGGACACTGACGACGGGCAGGTGCGGCACGAGCTGACCCGGCACCGCGGCTCGGTGTGGCCGGTGGTCTGGCGGCCGGACCAGAACCAGGTGGCGACCAGCAGCAACGACGGCACCACCCGGCTGTGGGACGTCCGCAGCGGGCAGCTCCAGCACACGCTGCGCGGGCACGGCCGCAAGGTCACCGCGCTGTCCTTCCGCGACGACGGCGAGGTGCTCGCCGCCTGCGGCAACGACGGCGTGATCCGGCTCTGGGAGCCGCGCACCGGCCGCCTGGTGCGGCAGCTCGCCAGCCCGGCCGACCGGCTGCTGTCCGTGGTGTTCTGCCCGGATGAACCGCTGGTGGCCACGCCCAGCGGCGACGGCGGCGTGCACCTGTGGAACACCGACACGGGTGCCGACGAGCGCGAACTCAACGTGGACACCGACCACGTCTGGGCGGTCGCGTTCAGCCCCGACGGCGACGCACTCGCCACCGCCAACGACGACGACACGGTACGCCTGTGGTACCGCCGTACCGGCCGGCACTTCGCCACGCTCACCCCGCACCGGGGGCGCGTGCGCACCGTCGCGTTCAGCCCCGACGGCGAGACCATCGCCACCGGCTGCGACGACCAGGCGGTACGGCTCTGGGACGCCGCCACCGCCACCTGCCGGCTCACGCTCGAACACCACACCGACCGGGTCTACTCGGTCGGCTTCAACAGCGAGGGCACGCTGCTCGCCAGCGCCGGTAACGACGGCACGGCGGTGGTCTGGGACGCGGTCACCGGCGAGCGGCGCCTGGTGCTCACCGAGCACGACGGCCGGCTCTGGTCCTGCGCGTTCAGCCCGGACGGCAACCTGCTCGCCACCGCCGGCGACGACCTGGTGATCCGGCTGTGGGATCCGGTCACCGGCCGGCTGCACGGCACCCTTGCGGCGCACACCCGGCGCGTCTGGTCGGTGCACTTCAGCCCGGACAGCAGCCTGCTCGCCAGCGCCGGTGACGACGGCACGGTACGGCTGTGGGACGTGGCCGACCCCGAGCACGCCCAGTTGCGGACCACGCTCATCGGCCTGCCGGACGGGTGGGCGGCGGTCAGCCCGGACGGCCGGTACAAGCTGGACGGCGACCCGGGCGGCCAGTTCTGGCACGTCATCGGCACGTGCCGCTTCGAGGTGGGCGAGCTGGACCCCTACCTGACCCAGGTCCGCCGCCTCTCAGTAGACGCCCCCTTCTGACCCCCCCGGCCCCGGTGATCAAGGAGTTCGTGTCCGGCTCGGACGTCGTCTCCGACACGAACTCCTTGGTCAACTCCGGGCAGGCGGGGGAGACAGGGCGGCAGGTCCGGTCCAGCGGACCTCGCCGTCTTGCCACACGTCGGTCGGGGCCAGGCCGCAGGCCGTGGCCACCGCGGCCGACGCGCGGTGGTCGGGATGGATGTGGGCCACGAGGGTACGCACACCGCGCCGCCCCATCCAGCCGACCATGCCACGGGCGGCCTCGGTGGCGATCCCGCGCCCCTGCCACCGTGTTCCCACCACCCAGGCGATCTCCGCGACCGGTCCCGCGGTGGCCGGTGTCGCCTCGTCGAGGTGCCGGTGTCCTACCGCCCGCGCGCCCGCCGTGGCGGCGTCCGTCACCGTCCCGTGTGCCTCGGTGACTGTGGCCTGGACGAAGCCGGTCAGCCGGCCGCCGTCCCGGAGCCGGATGACCCAGTTGCACCACGACTCGGCCGGGTCGGGCGAGCCGGCGACAAGCCGTTCGTAGCGGGCCCGCAACGCCGCCGGGGTGGCGGGTTCGCCGCCGATGAAGGTGTGCAGCGCCGGGTCGGCGAGGACGGCTGCCATCTCCTCGGCATGCTCGACGCCCAGCGGCAGCAGGACCAGCCGGGCGGTGGGGATCGGTTCCGGCGTGAACCCGCTCATCGACGTCAGCGCGCCGGTCGACTCATCCATGATCGCGCTTCCAGTAGAGCGATGACCTGGTCTCGCGGGAGCGAAACGGACCTCACGGTATCCCAGACCGCCCAGAGAAACGCAACGCCGTCCGCGACCCTCAGGGCGGGCAGCCCCGGGCCGGCAGCCCTCGCTGATCTGTGAGTGGGGTTGTCAAGGGGTTTGGTGGTGGGTGGTGATGGTGCGGTAGAGCTGTCGGGCGATGTAGCGCTTGAGGCAGCGGGTGATTT